>DASQVL010000737.1:0-5965 GCA_035640795.1 Crenalkalicoccus sp.
GGGGCAGCGGCCCATGCCGGCCGCGCGGCCCCCCTCCGCCTCACTCCGCGGGCGCCGGCGCCCCCGCCGGCGGCGCGGCCACTCGCCGCCGGCCCTCCGCCAGCCGCCGCACCACCACGTAGAAGACCGGCGTGAACAGCAGCCCGAAGGCGGTCACGCCCAGCATGCCGAAGAACACCGCGACGCCCACCGCGCGGCGCATCTCCGCCCCCGCCCCATGCGCGATCACCAGCGGCAGCACGCCCAGGATGAAGGCGAGCGAGGTCATCAGGATGGGCCGGAGGCGGAGCCGGCACGCCTCCATCACTGCCTCGACCGCATTCTTCCCATGGCCCTCCAGCTGGCGGGCGAACTCCACGATCAGGATGGCGTTCTTCGCGGCGAGCCCCACCAGAACGACGAAGCCGATCTGCGTCAGGATGTTGATGTCGAGATGCATGATCCGCACGCCGACCGTCGCCGCGAACAGGCACATCGGCACGATCAGGATGACCGCGAAGGGCAGCGACCAGCTGCCATACTGCGCCGCCAGCACCAGGTAGACGAACAGCACGCAGAGCGGGAAGATCAGGAACCCCGCCGAGCCCTCCTGCTTCTGCTGGTAGGATAGGTCGGTCCACTCATAGCCGATGCCGTCCGGCAGCACCTGGCGCGCCAGGCGTTCCATGGCGGAGAGCGCCGTGGCGGCGCTGACGTCGGGCAGGGTGTCGCCGTTCACCTCGGCCGCGGGATACAGGTTGTAGCGCGGCATGCGGTCCGGCCCCGCACTCTGCCGCACCCTGATCACCGTGCCGATCGGCACCATCCGGCCCTCCACGTTGCGGGCGCGCAGCCGGCGCAGGTCCTCCTCCACGCGGCGGAAGGCGAGGTCGGCCTGCGCAATGACGCGATAGGGCCGGCCGATGGCGTTGAAGTCGTTCACATAGGTGCCGCCGAAATAGGTCTCGAGCGCGTCGGTCACCGCGGCCGCGGGCACGCCCAGCATCTCCGCCCGCGTGCGGTCTATGTCGACGAAGAGCTGCGGCGCACTGGCGTTGAAGGGCGTGTAGACCTGGGTCAGGCCGGGCTCGCGCCCCGCCGTCGCGACCAGGTCCTGCGCCGCCTGCGCCAGCACCTGGGTGCCGCGCCCGCCCCGGTCCTCGAGCCGCATGGCGAAGCCGCCGCCGGTGCCGATGCCCGGGACGGTGGGCGGCGACACCACCACCACCGAGGCCTCCTGCACCTCCGCAAGACGCTCGCGGAGCGAGGCCATGATGTGGTCGCCGGAGAGTCCCCTGGCGACGCGCTCCGGGAAGGGATTGAAGTTCGGATACAGCACCGCCGCGCTCGGCGAGAAGGTGGAGGTCAGGCCGTTGAAGCCGGCGAGGACCGAGGTGTCCCGGATGCCGGGCGTGGCGAGGATGATCTCCTCGACCTTCCGCGCCACCTCCGTCGTGCGGGCGAGCGACGCGCCGCCCGGAAGCTGCACGACGACGATGGCGTAGCCGCGGTCCTGGTCCGGGATGAAGCCCTTGGGGGTTACCACCAGGAGCCAGCCCGCGAAGCCGATCAGCCCGCCATAGACGACAAGCATCGCGAGCTGCCACCGCAGCACGCGGCCGATCAGCCTTCCATAGGCCTCCGAGAGCCAGTCGAAGCCGCGGTTGAAGGCGCCGAAGGCGCCGGTCAAGGCGCGCCAGAGCGGGTTGCGCGCCGGCGCCGCACCATGCCGGTGCGGTCTCAGGATCAGGGAGCCCAGGGCGGGCGAGAGGGTGAGCGAGCAGAAGGCGGAGATGGCGGTCGCGACCGCGATCGTCACCGCGAATTGCCGGAAGAAGCGCCCGGAGATGCCGGGCAGGAAGGCGGTCGGGATGAAGACGGCGGCGAGGACGAGGGCGACCGAGACCAGCGCCCCGCCCACCTCCGTCATCGTCGTGACCGCGGCGAGGCGGGCATTCATCCCCGCCGCCAGGTGCCGCTCCATGTTCTCGACGACGACGATGGCATCGTCCACCACGATGCCCACGGCGAGCACCAGGCCGAACAGCGTCAGGTTGTTCACCGAGAAGCCGAGCGCCGACATCACGGCGAAGGTGCCGACCAGGGAGACCGGGATCGCCAGGATCGGGATGACCGTGCTGCGCCAGCGCTGCAGGAAGGCCAGCACCACCAGGATCACCAGCAGCACGGCGTCGCGGATGGTGTTGGTCAGTTCGTGCACGCTCTGCGCGATGAAGCGCGTCGGGTCGTAGGCGATCTGGTAGGCGAGGCCGGGCGGGAAGTCCTGCGCGATCTCCGCCATCGCGCGCCGGATGCCGGCCGCCGTCGCCAGCGCGTTCGAGCCCGGGCGCTGGTTGATGGCGATCGAGACGGCGGGCTTCCGGTCGTGGAAGCTGTTGGTGGTATAGGTGAACGCGCCGAGCTCGATTCGCGCGATGTCGCGCAGCCGCAGCACGCGGCCCTCCGGCGTCGCGCGCACGATGATCTCGCCGAACTGCTCCGGCCGCTCCAGCCTGCCGACGAAGGTCAGGTTGGGCTGGAAGGCCTGGTCGGCGATCGGCGGCTCGGCCAGCTGGCCGCCCGCGATCTGCACGTTCTGCGCGCGCACCGCCTCCACCACGTCGCCCGCCGCGATGCCCCATTCCGCCATGCGGTCGGGATCGAGCCAGAGCCGCATGGAGTAGTCGCGCGCGCCGAACATCTCGACGCTGCCGATGCCCGGCAGGCGGAGCAGCACGTCGCGCACCCGCCGCAGCGCGTAGTTCGAGATGTAGAGCTGGTCGTAGCTGTCGTCCGGCGAAGTCAGGAAGACCAGCATCAGCAGGTTCGGGCTGTCCTTCAGCGTGGTCACGCCGAGCCGCCGGACCTCGTCCGGCAGGCGGGGGCTGGCGATGGCGACGCGGTTCTGCACCAGCACCTGCGCCAGGTCGGGGTCCGTACCCAGCCGGAAATTCACTTCGAGCCGCATCCGGCCGTCGCTGGTGGACTGCGAGTACATGTAGAGCATGTTCTCGACGCCGTTCACCTCCTGCTCGATCGGCGCGGCGACGGTATCGGCCACGGTCTGGGCGGAGGCGCCGGCATACTGCGTCTGCACCACCACCGTCGGCACGTCGATCGGCGGGTATTCGGCAACCGGCAGGCGCAAATAGGCGAGGGCGCCGATGATCAGCACGAGGATGGAAAGGACGATGGCGAGGACCGGCTGGCGGACCGAGAGCGCGCCGAGCCCCTTCATCGCGTCGTCTCGCTGTTGGTCGCGAAGCGCCCGGCTTCCGGCGCCTCCAACGGCCGGATCGGCGCGCGCTCGGGAGTGACAGGCTGGCCGGGCCGGGCGCGCATCAGCCCGTTCACCACCACCTGCTCGTCGCCCTTCAGCCCGGCCTCGATCACCCTGAGGCCGTCCGCCAGCCGGCCGGGCCGCACGGCGTGCAGCGCCACCACGTTGTCCTTGCCGACCACCGAGACCACGCGCCGCGTCTGGTCGGTGCCGATCGCCTCGTCTGGCAGCAGCAGCGCCTCATGCGGCGGGCCGGCCGGGATGCGGATGCGGGCGAAGACCCCAGGCAGGAACAACCGGTCCGGGTTGGGGAAGCGCGCGCGCATGCGCACCGTGCCGGTCTGCTGGTCGGCGACGTTGTCCACGAAGTTCAGCCGGCCCTGGTGGATGAAGCCGGGATCGTCCTCCAGCGCCAGCGAGACCGGCGTCGCCATGTCGCCCGCCGAGCGCAGCCCGCTGCCGCTTGCTAACCGCTGGTAGCGGAGGAAGGCGGTCTGGTCCACGTCGAAGTAGAGGTCGATGGGATCGATGCTGACCACGGTCGCCAGCAGCGTCGCGGAGGCGTCGCCGCCAGCGAAGGAGGCGTCGCCGCCCGCGATGATGGCGCCGGGGTCCACCAGACGCCGGCCGATCCGCCCGGTGATCGGGGAGACGACGCGCGTCCACTCCAGGTCCAGCCGCGCGCGCTGCAGCTGCGCCTCGGTGATCGAGATGTTGGCCAGCGCGGCGCGCAGCGCGTCGGCGCGCTGGTCCACCGTCGACTCCGGCACCGCCTGGGTGCGGCGCAGCTCGTTGGCGCGGCCGAGCTCGCGCTGCGCGAGATCGGCGCGGGAGCGCGCCTCGGCGAGGCGTCCCTCGGCCTCATGCAGCGTGGTCAGGTAGGGGCGCTGGTCCAGCGAGAACAGCAGGTCGCCCTGTTTCACCAGCTGGCCATCCGTGAAGTGCACCTGCTCCAGCTGGCCGCTCACCCGGGCGCGGATGTCAACCCTGGCGACCGCGCCGAAGCGCCCGGTGTACTCGTCATATTGGGTGACGCGCCGGCGCAGCGGCTCGCTCACCGTCACCTTGGGCGGCGCCGCCGGCGCGGCGTCCTGCGCCGTGCTCTCGTCGCACCCGGCCGGCAGCAGGAAAAGGAGCAGCAGCAGCGGCCGCCAGCCGCGCCACCCGAGCCGCGCCCCTGCTGCCCCGCCTGGCAGTTCCGAAAACCGCATATCCCGACCCAGCCGCTTCTCCGCCACACCAGGGGGTGCGGCGTGGCGGCCTATATGGTGCAGGCTAAACCACCACACTGTGCTCCGCATCACTGGAGCGGCGCGGAGCGGGTGACGTTCCGCATCTCCATCGTCTCCCGCACGCCGAGCAGGATCGCGCAACCCATGGCCAGGAACAGCAGGATGGTCGCCATGCCGGCGCGCTGGCTGCCGGTCGCCTGGGTCACCGCGGCGAGCACCGCGGGCCCGACGAAGCCGGTGACGCGGCCGGAAAGGGCGAAAAGGCCGAAATGCGCGGTCATCTCCGCCGGCGGGGCGAGGCGCGCCATCAGCGTCCGGCTCGCCGCCTGGGCCGGCCCGATGAAGAGGCCGAGGGCGAGCGCGAGTGCCCAGAACGCTCCCTTGCTTTCGGCGAGCAGCAGCCCCGCGCCGAGCGCGATGAGCGCAAGCAGCGCGACGAGCACGGTGCGGCGGGAGCCGAGCCTGTCCTCGACCAGCCCGAAGCCGGCGGCGCCGAGGCCGGAGGTCGCGTTCAGCGCGATGCCGAAGACCAGGATCTCCTCGATCCCCATGCCGAAGACGCCGGCAGCGTAGATGGCGCCAAAGGCGAACAGCGTGTTCAGCCCGTCCGTGTAGAAGAGCCGCGCGAGGAGGAAGCGCGCCAGCGCCGGGTGGCGCGGCAGCTGCCGCAGCAGCGCCGCGGTCTCGGCAAGCCCCGCGCGCGCCGCCTCCCGCCAGCCACGAAGCGGCGCATCGCCTCGCGGCAGCGCGAGCAGCACGGGCCAGCCGAACAGGGCGATCCAGCCCGCGGTCAGCAGCGCCGTGGCGCGCACCGGCTCCGCCGCCGCGCGATCGAGGCCGAAGGGGGGCGGATCCGCCCGCACCAGCGCAAGGCAGAGCACGAGGCAGAGCAGCCCGCCGGCATAGCCGAGGCCCCAGGCAAGGCCGGAGACGCGCCCGAGCCGGTCGGGCGGTGCGACCTGCGGCAGCATGGCGTTGTAGAAGACCGTGCCGAGCTCGAAGGCCACGGTCGCCACGGCGACGCAGCCGAGCGCCCAGGCGGCGTCCTCCGGGCGCGGCCGGGCGAACCAGATCCCCGCCACGGCCAGCACCAGCACCGCCGTGCAGAGGCCGAGCAGCAGGCGCCGCCGCCCGCCGGCATCGGCCACGGCGCCGAGCACGGGCGAGGCGAGGGCAATGCCGATGCCCGCCACCATCTGCATCCATCCCCATTGCGCCTGGCCCGTCGCCGGGTCGGGCGCGATGGCGCGGGTGAAGTAGGCGGCGATGACGAAGGTGGAGATGACGGTCGGGAAGGCGCTGTTCGCGAAGTCGTAGAGCGCCCAGGCGAAGGCCCTGCCTCTCACGCCAGCGCGGCCAGGCCGCGCGCTGCGACACCAAGGGCTGCGAGGTCGCCCGCCATCACCGCCTCCTGCGCCAGCTGGCCGGCGGCGGCGGCGCGCGCAGGCTCCGGCGCGCGGCCCCCGAGACGCTG
>DASQVL010000738.1:0-6451 GCA_035640795.1 Crenalkalicoccus sp.
CTGCGTCATCGCCCAGTCGAGCGGCACGCGGTCGCGCCGGTACTCCTCCAGCGCCGCCTCATACGCCGCGACGGCCCGCCGCAGCGCCGCATCGTCGCCGCGCTCGCCGAGCACTTGCAGCGCAATGCCGAGATTGTTCTGCGTCATCGCCCAGTGGAGCGGCACGCGGTCGCGCCGGTACTCCTCCAGCGCCGCCTCATACGCCGCGACGGCCCGCCGCAGCGCCACATCGTCGCCGCGCTCGCCGAGCCTGAGCAGCGCAACGCCAAGATTGTTCTGCGTCGCCGCCCAGTCGAGCGGCGCCTCGCTCCGCGGCAGGTCCTGCTGCGCCGCCCCGTACAGCGCAACCGCGCGCCGCAGCGGCGGCTCATCCCCGGCCTGCTCGCCATAGGTCTGGAAGCTGAGCGCCGCCGTCCCGCGCAGCCGGCCGCGCGCCGGGCCGTCCAGCCCCGGCGGCAGGTCGGCCAACAGGCTGTCCAGCCGCGGCAGCAGCGGCCGCAGCAGGTCGGCGACGTACCGTCCCTCCTGCGCCAGGGCGGGCGTTGCCGTGCTGACGGCGACGCCCGCCAGCGCCGCCGCGAAGCCCGACTGGAAGGCCGGCTCCAGCAGCCCCTTCTCGAAGCGCCAGGGCCGCGCCTTCAGGTCGGGCGCGGCGTTCTCCGCGGTGAACCAGACGCTGATCGCGGGCTCCTTCGCATCCACCACCTCGCCCCAGAGCACCAGGTCGGCGCCGTGCCGCCGTCGCAGCCGCTCCGCCGCCGCGACCGCCGCCTCCTGCTCCGCCCGCGACGCGCCGGCCGCGACCGAGACGCAACTGCCGCGCCAGTCGAAGCCCGCCTGGCCGCGGAAGGCGTTCACCACCTTGCGGGTCAGCGCGCCCTCCGCATCGCGGTCCAGCCGGGCGATCAGTACCCGGAAGCGCGCCGGGTCGGGCGCCTCCGGCCCCCTCGCCGCCTGCCACCATTCGCCGAGCAGGCACGCGGTATCCGCGCTCGCCGCCGCGCCGAGCGCGTCCTTCACCCGATCGGCCGCCATATCCGCGGCCGCCTTGCCGATCAGGCCGAGCGCACTGACGAGCGCCGTGCCCAGCAGCCAGCCCCGCAGGCGCCGCAGCAGCGGGCGCGGCGCCGGCGAAGGCAGGGCGCCCGCGCTCGGGGGCGCAGACCCCGCGGCACCCTCGGGCAGGCTGCCATCCTCCATGCCCGCAGCTTATCCGGTTGCACCGGGCGATCGAAGTGCCCCGTCGCACCGCTTGCCCGCGCCGCCACGTTCCTGTTATGTTCCGAACATGGCCGCCCTGCCAACCGGCTTCCCCACCCCTCTCCTCCCCCCGCCAGGCCTCCGCCCGGGATTTGTCCGAATGCCGCAGCGGCGCGCCTTTCCCGCGAAATTCCTGGCCCGCCGCCCCGCCCGAGGGATTTGTCCGGACCCTGCACCGCCGGCGAATTCCCCATGCCGGTCCAGGGGGGCGCCGCCCCCTGGCGGGGGTCAGAGGGGGGCAGCGCCCCCCTCGCTTCGCCTCGCGCCGCCCCGCCCCGCGTGATACCCCGCGCCGCATGAGCACCCGCCCCTCCGGCCGCGCCCCCGATGCGCTGCGTCCCGTCACCCTCGAACTCGGCGTCGCCCGCCATGCCGAAGGCTCCTGCCTCATCCGCATGGGGCAGACCGAGGTGCTCTGCACCGCCTCGGTCGAAGGCCGCGTGCCGCCCTTCCTGCGCAACTCCGGCCAGGGCTGGGTGACCGCCGAATACGGCATGCTGCCCCGCGCCACCCATACGCGCGGCGACCGGGAGGCGGCGCGCGGCAAGCAGTCCGGCCGCACCCAGGAGATCCAGCGGCTGATCGGCCGCTCGCTCCGCGCCGTGGTGGACCGCCAGGCGATGGGGGAGATGACCATCACCCTCGACTGCGACGTGATCAACGCCGATGGCGGCACGCGCTGCGCCGCCATCACCGGCGCCTGGGTCGCGCTGCACCTCGCCTTCCGCCACTGCCTGCGCATGAACGTCATGGCGACCATGCCGCTGAAGGACCAGGTCGCGGCCGTGTCCTGCGGCATCGCCGGCGGCGTGCCGGTGCTCGACCTCGACTACGAGGAGGACAGCAAGGCGGAGGCCGACGCCAATTTCGTCCTGACCGGCCAGGGCGGCCTGGTCGAGGTGCAGGGCACGGCGGAGGGCAAGCCGTTCAGCGAGGCGGAGCTGATGGAGCTGCTCCGCCTCGCCCGCCTCGGCACGGCGGAGCTGTTCAAGCGGCAGCGCGCCGCGCTCGACCTCGGCTGATGCCGGCGGGGGGCCGGAGCGCCGGAGGGCCGGATCGGCTCGCCGCGCCGGGCCGTCGCCACCTCGCCCCGGGCCGGGTGGTGCTGGCGACGCACAATGCCGGCAAGCTGCGCGAGGTTGCGGAGATGCTGGCCCCCTATGGGCTCGAGGTGCTCTCGGCCGGCGCCCTCGGCCTGCCGGAGCCGGCGGAGACCGCGGAGAGCTTCCTCGGCAATGCCGCGATCAAGGCGCTGGCCGCCGCGCACGCCACCGGCCTGCCTGCGCTGGCCGATGACAGCGGCTTCTCCGTGGCGTCGCTCGGCGGCGCGCCGGGCGTGCGCACGGCGGACTGGGCCATGCGCCCGGATGGCAGCCGGGACTACGCCATGGCCATGGCGAAAGTGGCGGAGCTTGCCGCGCCCTTCCCGGACCGCACCGCTTGGTTCACCTGCGCCCTCGTCCTCGCCTGGCCGGACGGGCATACGGAGGGCTTCGAGGGGCGGGTGGAGGGCGCCTGGACCTATCCGCCGCGCGGCGTCAACGGCTTCGGCTACGACCCGATCTTTGAGCCGGAGGGCGAGGCGCTGACCTTCGGCGAGATGCCGCCCGCGGAGAAGCACCGCCGCAACCACCGCGCCCGCGCCTTCGCCCTTCTGGCGGCGGCCTGCCTGCCGCGCACGGCATGAACGCCGCCCGGCCCGCGGCGAGGGTCGTGCCCTGACCTCCCGCCCTGGCCTCCGGCGTTTTTCAGTGGCCCGCCGGTCCGCTCCGTTCGCCGCTGACGCAGCGAACTTCGCGGGCAGGACACTGGGCTGCACGCCGCATCGAGGGACGATACCGTGACGCCATCGCATGCCGCGCCGGGCGGGCGCCGACCCGACCGCGATCCACCCGCCCCGTCGCGCGCCGGGCGGGGGGTCTGCCGCCGCGCCGTGTTGCTCGCGGCGCTCGCCACGCCCGCGCTGGCGGCGCAGCGCGCCCTGGTCTTCCACCCCGCCCGGGTGGTGACGGGCCGGGCAGCGGCGGCGGCGCCGGGGGCGCTGGTCTGGCTGCATGGCGGCTACCGCGAGGGCGACCCGCCCGCGACCCCGGCCTTCCTGCATCGCCTGACCGATGCCGGCTGGGACCTCTACCGGCAGGAGCGGCCGCCCTTCGGCGAGGACCCGCTGCAGCCCGCGGCGGAGGGGCTGGCCAAGGCGACCGCCGAGCTCGCCGCCGCCGGCTACCGCCAGGTGGCCGTGGCCGGCGAATCACGCGGTGCCTTCGTGATCCTGGTCGCGCTCTCCCATCCTCGCCTGGCCGATGCCGCGCTGCTGCTGGCCCCTGCCGCGCACGGGCCGCGGCCGGAACGTCGGCCGCTGGCGCTGGCCGAGTACCGCAGGGCGCTCGAGGTGATGGCGCCTGACGCGGTGCGGCGGATGGCGCTGGTCCAGTTCGAGGGCGATCCCTACGACCCCGACCCGCCGGCGCGGCGGGAGGCCTTCCAGGCGGCGATGGACACCCGGCATCTCGACGCGCTCGCCCTGTATCACCCGCAGGCGCCGACCGGCCATGGCGGCACCAATGACGAGGAGTTCGACGCCCGCTGGGGCGCCTGCCTCACGCGCTTCCTCGACCTGCGGCAGGCCGCCCCGCATGCCTGCTCGGACGCACGGGCCGGCTGACGCTGCTCCGTCTCAGCCGCAGCCCGGCTGGGCCGGCCGGTCGCCGGCGCCGATCAGCGCGGGGGCGAAGGGCTCGGCCGCCTCCGGCGTCACGCGGATCAGCACGGCGCGGGTGTCGCGCTCGCCGGGGACCATGATGCGGCGCAGGTTGGGCAGGTCCGGTACCGGGTGGTCGTCCAGGAAGAAGTGGCTGTCCCCGTGCAGCAGCAGGACGGGGCGGTCGAACTTCCGCGCCCCATCTTCCAGCGCCTTGCGGGTATCGAGGAAGCCCTCCACCGCGCCGCGGCCGCAGCGGTCCTTGTAGTACATGTCGGCCTGGATGCCGAAGACGACGGCGCGCAGCCCCTCGCGTGCCGCGAGGGCGAAGGCGTCCTCGATCCAGGCGATGTTGGCGCGGTTGCGCGCGGGGTATTCCTCGGCCGCGCCGGGCGGCGCGTCGCCGCGCGGCGGGATCGGGCGGTTGTTGTCCGAGCCGGGGACGTGCACCGAGACGAAGAGCACGCCGTTCCGCTGCCAGCGGGCGTTCTCCACGTAGCGGCGGTACAGCGGATCGAGATCGGCCTGGCGGGCGAGCGGGATCGGCACCTGGCCGAGGCTGCGGGGCGCGGCGAAGAAGCGCTCGCGGATCAATCGCAGTCGGTCGAGCGGGTCATAGGCGCCGCTGCGCTGCTGCCAGCAATCGGTCCACTCATTGTCGCCGACGGAATAGATGAGCGGCCCGGCGAAACGGCCCATCCAGGCGAGGGTGCGGTCGACCACGATCGGGTCGGAGCAGGTCTCGTTTCCCGATTTGGTGTCGCCGAGGAAGAGGGTGAAGGCGGGGGAGGCGGTGTTGATCGTCTCGACCAGCGCATCGACGCGCGCGACCTCGGTGCGGCAACCGACGGGGTCACGCGGGTCGCAATAGGGCATGTCGCCGAAGGCGACGAAGCTGAAGGGCAAGGGTTGCGCCGCGGCGGGAAGGGAGAGGAGCAGCAGGGCGGCGAGCAGGCGGCGCATGGCGGGTTCCGGGGTGGGGGCGCCAAGGCCTAGCCCCGGGGCCGGCGGGTGGGAACAGCGGGAGCGGCGGTGCGGGCAGGACACCAGATGCACCAACTTGCGACCCGCGCGCCCCCGGCCTACCCGCCGCCGCGTGTCCCTGCCGCCCCTCTCCGCCGCCGACTACGATTTCGATCTGCCCCCGCATCTGATCGCCCAGGCGCCGGCACGTCCGCGCGATGCGGCGCGGCTGCTGGTCGTCACGCCGGATAGCCTCGCCGACCGCTGCGTGCTGGATCTGCCCGACCTGCTGCGCCCCGGCGACCTGATAGTGGTGAACGACACCCGCGTCATCCCCGCCCGGCTGCGGGCGCGGCGGGGCGAGGCCCGGCTCGAGATCCTGCTGAACCGCGCCGAGGCCGCGCCCGGCCACTGGCAGGCCCTGGTCCGCAACGCCCGCCGCCTGCGCCCCGGCGACAGCCTCGCCATCGAGGGCGCGCCGGAGGTCACCGCCCGGGTGGTGCAGCGGCTCGCGGACGGCATGGCGCTGCTCGATTTCGGGCCCGATGCGGAGGCGCTGGCGGCCGCGCTCGACCGCGCCGGGGAGGTGCCGCTGCCGCCCTACATCGCGCGCCCCGGCGGGCCGCGCCCGGAGGACCGCGAGGACTACCAGGCGATCTTCGCCGCCCGCCCAGGCTCCGTCGCCGCGCCGACCGCCAGCCTGCACTTCACGCCACGCCTGCTGGAGGCGCTGGAGGCACGCGGCGTGCGTCGCGCCACCGTCACGCTGCATGTCGGCGCCGGCACCTTCCTGCCGCTGCGCGGCGAGGATCCGCGCGCGCACCGGCTGCACGCCGAATGGGGCGAGGTGACGGAAGAGACGGCGGCGGAGATCGCGGCGGTGCGCGCGGCCGGCGGGCGGATCGTCGCGATCGGCACCACCGCGCTGCGGCTGCTGGAGAGCGCGGTGGACGGGGCAGGGCGCGTCGCCCCCTACCGCGGCCTGACCGATCTCTACCTGCTGCCCGGCCACCGCTTCCGGAGCGCCGACCTGCTCTTGACCAATTTCCACCTGCCGCGCAGCACCCTCTTCATGCTGGTCTCCGCCTTCGGCGGCACGGCGCGCCTTCGCGCCGCCTATGCCCACGCCATCGCCGCCGGCTACCGCTTCTACAGCTACGGCGATGCGTGCCTGATCACCCACGCGCCGGGGGCGGCGTGACCCTGCGCTGGAAGGCGGCGGCCTCGGACGGCGCGGCGCGCGCGGGCGTGCTGCACACGGCGCACGGCACGGTGGAGACGCCGGTCTTCATGCCGGTCGGCACGGCCGGCACGGTGAAGGCGATGACGGCGGACGCCGTGCGCGCCACGGGGGCCCGCATGGTGCTGGGCAACACCTACCACCTGATGCTCCGCCCGGGCGCGGAGCGCGTGGCGCGGCTCGGCGGGCTGCACCGCTTCATGGACTGGCACGGGCCGATCCTGACGGATTCCGGCGGCTACCAGGTGATGAGCCTCTCCGAGTTGCGCGCGATGGACGAGGGCGGC
>DASQVL010000739.1:0-5848 GCA_035640795.1 Crenalkalicoccus sp.
GCGGATCCGGCACCCAAGGCGCGCGCCCGGGCGGGTTGCGGACGGCCCGCCCCCCGGCGGGCCGGTATGCGTCAGACCTCGGCGGGCTGGGCGGCGGGCGGACGCGGCGCCGGGGCAGCGGTCGCCGGCGGCGTCTGGTCGCCCAGCATCTCCATCCGGCCGGAGATCTGCCCGCCCTCCTCCACCGAGAGCTTGCGGCAGCGCGCCACGCCGTTCACCCGGCCGGTCGAGCGGATGACCAGGCTGCCGCGCGCCGTCAGGGTGCCGTCGAACAGGCCGGCGATCTCAGCCTCCTCCACCTGCACCTCGCCCTTGAAGACGCCGACCTGGGCGACGAAGAGCTCGGCCGCCTGGATCATCTGCGAATCGACCGTGCCTTCCACCACCAGCCGCTCGGCGTCGGTGACGGTGCCCTGCAGGCTGATCCCACGCCCGACGACGAGGGTGCGGCGCTCGCTGGGGTCCGATTTCGGGCGCGGGGCGGCGGGGGCGGGGGTGGCCGGGCGCGGCGCGCCGGCGGGCATCGCCGGCGCGGCGGTAGGCTTCGGGGCCAGGTTCATGTTCGGTGCCTCCTTCGGGGCGGAGCGGAACGGTGGGACGCCAAGATCAGCCTCGCGCACGGCGGGCGGCGTTCTGGCACCCGACTCCGCGGCCGGCGATGCCGGCCCTTCTTCTTTCTTGCGGCCTCCGAAGATGGCCATGCGGTCCCCCATCCCTCTAGCGCGGCGAGAACGGGCGGCGCGCGTTCCCTTCGCGCAACCGCCCGGTATACGGGGCTACCACGCGTCCTCGTGGCGACACAACGGGCCGTGATGCGACGGGACCGCCGGATCGCGTGAATTCCGCTTCCGTGCCGCATGGGCGCCGCGATGCGCCGGCCGATACGGCCCGGCGAGGCGGAGTTGCGGCTAGGGCAGACCGCGGACGGGCGTGAACGTCCGGGAGCGCAGGGGAGTGGAAAACGCCCTAGCCGCCGCCGCTCCAGTGCCCCGCGCCGTTGGCGGGCGGCCGGTCCGTGCCTTCCGCCGCCGCCCGCGCGCGCAGCAGCGCCACCGTCCGGGGATCGCAGGCGCCGAGCAGGGGCAGCAGGAGGAGGAGGAGGAGGGCGCGACGACGGCGCGGCATGCGGCGGACCCGGAGGATGGCGCGCGGCAGATGGGGACGGGGCCCGGTCGGGCCAGGGCGCGACGCGCGGGCCGGCATGGCGGACCCGTCCCGGCTTGCAGCCCGCAGCCGGCATGAGCGGTTCGCCGTGGAAAATGAAACAAGATCAGAGACTGGACCGGCCTTGGCGGTGCGCAGCGCGGGCGAGACCGCCCTAAGCGGCCGAATTGACGCCGTCCGCCGCCTGCTCAATCAGCGCCGCCACAGCGCGGGGATTGGAGACGTAGATCGCGTGACTTCCCGGGACCTCGACGACCGTCGAGCCCGCGCGCTTCGACATCTGCTGTTGTGCTGGCGGCGGGATCATCTTGTCGTCCGTGGCCACGAGATACCAGCTCGGCTTCTCCCTCCACGCGGGCTCGGTGACCGCGCCATCGTTCGCATCCAGGCCAAACGGCACCTGGCTGTCGGCCCAGAAGGCAGCGGTCTTGGGATCTACATCAGCGCCGAACGCGGCCGCCATCTTCGCCTTGTCTTGGAAGAGATATCCCTCCTTCGGCAGCGTAAAGGACGGCGGCCGGCCGACAATGGCGTTGACGGACTCGCCTTTGTCCGGAGCGAAGGCGGCGATGTAGACGAGGGCCGTGACTTTGGGATGCATGCCCGCCTCAGTGATCACCACGCCGCCGTAAGAGTGACCGACCAGGACCGCCGGACCTTCCTGCTCATCGAGGATCAGATTGGTCGCGACCACGTCGCCCTTCAGCGAGATGGTCGGATTCTGGACGACGCTAACGGTGAAACCGTCCTCCTTGAGGATGTCGTAGACGCCAGCCCAACTCGAGCCGTCGACGAAGGCGCCGTGAACCAAAACGATGTTGTTGATCCTGGCCATGACGCGCTCCTGGAAGGCCGAGGCGAGTGCCAGCAGCGAGGCCCCCAACCCGCGCGTGGCCCCTATAAACGGCGTCGACCTGGCACGTGTTCCGCGGAAAGACGCCGACAAGGGGATAGCAGGCAGCCGCCTGCGTGAACGCAGATTGGCCCAGGTCCGAATGTCGGCTTTGGGTCGAGGCTGTGTGAAAACAGCCTGGAATGGTAAAATGCCGTTCTGCTGTTCAGGGTGGGTCGGGATGAAGCGCTTCGTCGAGGGTGGCGACCGCCGGCAGACGACACTGCTCCCCGACTGCGTCGACGACTACGTGACCGAGGAGAACCCGGTCCGGGTGGTTGAGGCCTTCGTGGATGCGCTGGACCTGGCGGCGCTGGGCTTCGCGGGCGTGGTGCCGGAGACGACCGGCCGGCCCGGCTACCATCCCGCCACGCTGCTGAAGATCTATCTCTACGGCTACCTCAACCGCATCCAGTCGAGCCGGCGGCTGGAGCGCGAGGCGGGGCGCAACCTCGAGCTGATGTGGCTGACGGGCCGGCTGGCGCCCGACTTCAAGACCATCGCCGACTTCCGCAAGGACAACGGCCCGGCGATCCGCGCCACCTGTCGCCAGTTCGTGCTGCTGTGCCGCAAGCTCGACCTGTTCTCCGAGGCCCTGGTCGCGGTGGATGGCAGCAAGTTCAAGGCGGTCAACAACCGCGACAAGAACTTCACGCCTCACAAGCTGCAGAAGCGCATCGAGCAGATCGAGGCCAGCGTCGCTCGCTACCTGGCGGTCATGGAGGCGGCGGATCGGCATGGAGACGAGGTGCTGAAGGCGAAGTCTGCCCGCCTGAAGGAGAAGATTGCCTCCCTGCGGGACCAGGTGCAGCGGTTCCGCGAGCTGGAGCCGGCCGTCCGAGCCGCGCCCGACCAGCAGATCTCGCTCACCGACCCGGATGCGCGCTCGATGGCCACGAGCGGCAGGGGGACCGGGATCGTCGGCTACAACGTGCAGGCGGCCGTCGACGCCAGGCACCACCTGATCGTGGCGCATGAGGTGACGAACGTCGGCAACGATCGTGCCCAGTTGTCAGGGATGTCAGGGCAGGCGCGCGAGGCCACGGGCCAAGAAGCACTGACGGTCGTCGCCGACCGGGGCTACTTCGACGGCGAGGAGGTCCTCGCCTGCGAGCGGGCCGGCGTCACCCCGCTCGTGCCCAAGCCGATGACCTCGGGTGCCAAGGCCGATGGGCGATTCGGCAAGCAGGACTTCGTCTACCTGCCCGAACAGGACGCCTACCGATGCCCCGCCGGCGAGACCATGAAGTGGTGGTTCAACCGCATCGACGAGAACGGGAAGCTCCTGCGGCACTACTGGACGACCAAGTGTCCTGATTGCCCGATCAAAGCCCAGTGCACGCCGGCCAAGATGCGGCGCATCACGCGCTGGGAGCACGAAGGCGTCCTCGATGCCATGCAACGCCGGCTCGACCAGCAGCCGGATGCCATGCGGGTGCGGCGGCAAACGGCCGAACACCCCTTCGGCACGCTGAAGGCCTGGATGGGAGCCACCCACTTCCTCACCCGCACCCTCAAGCGGGTCGGTACGGAGATGAGCCTGCACGTGCTGGCCTACAACATGAAACGGGTGATCGCCATCCTGGGTGTCGGGCCACTGATGGCGGCCATCCGGGCCTGAAAGGGCCCACAGCGCCACACGGAGGCGGACCAGGACCTTCCTGCCATCGCGCCGGACCGAACTGCAGATCCCCTCCCGAGCCGCACATCGGACCGGCCGGGCCGCTGGGAAGGCTCGTGCCGCGGCCAAATCCTGCGCGCCGACCGCGTCAGCGACGTTTTCCCACAGCCTCGGCCGGAAGGTGTCATCGCCGCGGAGCCTGGACGGCGAAGCTGCAGGTCCGCTTTGAAGGGTGGAGCGGACAGGTGAGCGCAAAGGCCCTGTACAGCCGCGTTCCGCCCTTCTCCGACCTGCGACCTGGTCCCAGGCGTCAGGCGCGCACCACTCAAGGCAGCCGCCGCCGCACCCCGTCCGCGACCAGCGTGCAGCCGGCAACCGCGGCCAGGATCGCAAGCCCCGGCCACACCGCGCCGAGCGGCGCCGAGAACACCATCTCCTGCGCGTTGGAGAGCATGTTGCCCCAGGAGGGCGCCGGCGGCTGGATGCCGAGGCCGAGGAAGCTCAGCGCGCTCTCCGCCAGGATCGCGCCGGCCACCGCCAGCGCCGCCGCCACCGCGACCGGCCCCGCGATGTTGGGCAGCACGTGGCGCAGCAGAATCCGCGCCTCGCTGGCGCCGGCGCAGCGCGCCGCCGCCACGTAGTCGAGGCTCAGTTCGCGCAACGCCGCCGCGCGGGCGAGCCGCGCCACGCCGACCCAGCCGAACAGGGTGAGGATGACGGTGATGCGGAGGATGTCGGAGAGCGCCTCCCCCCGCGGCAGGCCGAATCGGCCGGTATCCACAGCCGCCAGCACGACCAGCAGCGGCAGCGCCGGCAGTGCCAGCAGCCCGTCGGCAAGCCGCATCAGCACCGCCTCGACCCAGCCCCGGCGCCAGGCGGCGAGCAGCCCGACCGCGGTGCCGAGCGCCGTGCCGCACAGCGCGACGGCGAGCCCGACGCTGAGCGAGACGCGCGCGCCATAGAGCAGCCGGAGCAGCGCATCCCGCCCCAGGTCGTCGGCGCCGAGCGGATGCTCGGCCGAGGGTGGCGCGTAGCGGCCGAGCAGGTCCGGCGTGAAGGGATCCGCCCCTATCGCCGCGCGCAGGAGCGGCGCGGCGATGGCCCCGGCCGCCAGCAGGCCGAGCAGGACGAGCCCGAGCGCAAGCCGCATCAGCCGCCGAGTCGCGGATCGAGCAGAAGCTGCGCGATATCGGCGGCGAGCGTCGCCAGCATGGTGACCAGCGCCGCCAGCAGCAGCGCGAGCAGCGCGAGGTTGTAGTCATTGCCCATGATGGCGTCGTAGATCAGCTTGCCCATGCCCGGTCGGGCGAACACCGTCTCCGTGATCAGCGCGCCGGAGACGAGCGCGCCGGCATCGAGCGCGAGCAGCGTGACCACCGGGATGGCGGCGTTCGGGACGGCGTGGCGCCAGATGACGGCGCCCTCCGGCAGCCCCTTCATGCGCGCGGTGCGGATGTAGGGTTGGGCGAGCTGTTCCTGCATTGCGGCAAGGCTGTGCCGCAGATAGGCGGCGAGGTTCACCGTGGCGAGGGTCGCGACCGGCAGCACCAGGAAGCGCGCCGCCTCCGCCACGCCGCCGGCTTCCGACCAGCCGCCCGCAGGCAGCCAGCCGAGCGTCACCGCGAAGACGATGATGAGCAGGATGCCGAGCCAGAAGCTCGGCACCGCCTGCGCCAGGATGGCGAGCGCATCCGCCGCCGGCGCCACGCGCGGCCGCGCCGCCGCCAGCACGCCGAGCGCCGTGCCGAGCCCGGCGGCGAGGGCGAGGGAGAGCCCGAGCAGGACGAGGGTGGAGCCGAGGGCGGGCCACAGCACCGTGGCGGCGCGCACGGCATAGAGGCGGGAATAGCCGAAATCGCCGTGCAGCACGGCGCCGGCCCAGGCCAGGTAGCGCTCGGAGAGCGGCCGGTCGAGACCGTGCAGCGCGCGCATGCGCGCGAGATCGGCGGCGGTGAGATGCGGGTCGGCGAGGAGGGCGAGGTCCACCGGGTCGCCGGGCATCAGGCCCATCACCGCCCAGGTGACGGCGGAGAGGATCGCCAGCGTCATGACGATCTGCAGCAGACGTGTCGCGATCAGGCGCAGCACGCCGCCGTCCCGACGGGCGAGGCGGGGGAGGAGGAGAACCTCCTCCCCCACACCCCCACCACCCTTCTTCCGATCCTTCTAAC
>DASQVL010000740.1:0-3124 GCA_035640795.1 Crenalkalicoccus sp.
CGTCACCGGGCCGGCCTGGCCCGGGGCCTGGGGCCGCGCCCCGGCGCCGCCGCCGTTCAACTCGGCGATCGGCGTGTTCACCGCGACGCCTTCGGTGCCCTCGGGGATGAGGATGCGGGTCAGCTTCCCCTCATCCACCGCCTCCACCTCCATGGTGGCCTTGTCGGTCTCGATCTCGGCGATGACGTCGCCGGCACGGACCTCGTCGCCCTCCCGCTTGAGCCAGCGCGCCAGCTTGCCCTCGGTCATGGTCGGGCTGAGGGCCGGCATCAGGACCTGGGTGCCCATCTCAGCGGCTCTCCACCAGCACGTCGGTCCAGAGCTCGCTCTCCTCGGGCTCGGGCGATGCCTGGGCGAACTCCGCCGCCTCCTGGATCTGCGCGCGCACCTCCTCCTCGATGCGCTTCAATTCCTCCTCCGCCACGCCCATGGCGAGGAGGGCCTTGCGCGCCGTCTCGATCGGGTCGGACTGCTCGCGCATGCGCTGCACCTCCTCCCGCGTCCGGTACTTGGCGGGGTCGGACATGGAATGGCCGCGGTAGCGGTAGGTCTTCATCTCCAGCAGGTAGGGGCCCTTGCCCTCCCGTGCGTAGGCCACGGCGCGCTCGCCCGCCTCCTTCACCGCCATCACGTCCATGCCGTCCACCTGCTCGCCCGGGATGCCCCAGGGCGCGCCATTCTTGGAGAGGTCGCGGGAGGCGCTGGCGCGCTCCACGCTGGTGCCCATGCCGTACTTGTTGTTCTCGATGATATAGACGACCGGCAGCTTCATCAGCGCCGCCAGGTTGAAGCTCTCATAGACTTGGCCCTGGTTGGACGCGCCCTCCCCGAAATAGGTCAGGCAGACATTGTGGTTCTCACGGTACCAGTTGGCGAGGGCGAGGCCGGTGCCGATCGAGACCTGGGCGCCCACGATGCCATGGCCGCCATAGAAGCCCTTCTCGCGGCTGAACATGTGCATGGAGCCGCCCTTGCCGCGGGAATAGCCGCCCGAGCGGCCGGTGAGCTCCGCCATCACGCCGCGCGGGTCCATCCCCGTCGCCAGCATGTGGCCGTGGTCTCGGTAGGAGGTGATGACCTGGTCGCCCGGCTCGAGGCAGGCCTGCATGCCCACCACCACGGCCTCCTGCCCGATGTAGAGATGGCAGAATCCGCCGATCAGCCCCATGCCGTAGAGCTGGCCGGCCCGTTCCTCGAAGCGGCGGATCAGCAGCATGGAGCGGAAGGCCTCCAGCAGCTCCTCCCGCGTCATCGGCGGCTCCTTGGCGCCGCGCGCACGCCGCTTCGCACCCGCGGCCTCGGTTGCCTGGGCCATGCGGCCTCTCCCCCGTGCTCCATTACTGTACTGCCGCACTTACGCGCGCACCCGGCCCGCCGCAAGCGAGGCCGGCCGCGCACCCGCCTTGTGCACCGCAGCGCCGGCCCCGGCCCAAGCGGATCGCGGTCGGGCGTCAACGCCCGGGAGCAGGACTCCGCACGACAGAAAAATGGCTTGGCCTTTGTCTTCCGTGGCCTGCTGGTCCGCTCCGTTCGCCCCTGAAGCAGCGAACTTCGCGGGCAGGACACTAGCGCGGTGCGGCGAACAGTGCCCGGCCGAGCCGTCGCGCCAGACGCTGGCGAGAGAGCCGAAGCCCGCCACGGGAGGGCGCCGGCCGGGGCCCCGGGGCGAGCGCCGAGCGCATCCGCCGCACCGCGTCGCGCGGGTCGGGCTCCGCCCAGACCTGGCCCTCGCCCAGGACGTAATCGGCATCGGTCAGCCCGATCAGCCGGCAGGCGACGCCGAAATAGCCGGGCTCCGGCCGCAGGTCGGCGCTGCCGGACCAGTCCGTCACCACCGCCCGGCCGCCCAGCAGCAGCGTCTTGGCGATGTTGCGCCCGAAGCCCTCCGCCCGGTGCAGGGAGACGAAGGCGGCGGCGTGCTGCAGCAGCGCCTCCACCGCCGCGTTCGGCCAGGGCCCGTCCACCCAGACCACACCCGGGATGCCACGCAGCCGTGCCCGCAGCCGCCGCGCATCGCCCCGCGACCGGCGGCCGCGCGTCGTCTTCACCACCAGGACGAGGTTCGGCACCTGGCGGCGCAGCCGCGCGAAGGCGGCCAGCACCGCTTCCGGATTCTTCCGCGCGAGGTAGGAGGAGAAGTCGAAGACGCAGGCGAAGAAGCGCTGTCCGCGCGGCAGCGTCAGGTGGCGGCGGAGCAGCAGCGCACTGGCCGGGCGCGGGCGGCCGATCACCTCGACCGAGGAGGTGACGCGCAGCACCCGCCCGGCCGGGCTGCCGGCGAAGGCGTCGCGGGCGAAAGCGGAGGGCGCCATCACCGTCTCGAACAGTCCGGCCGCGGCGCGCCAGCCCGCGGGCAGGCCGGGCAGTTCCCAGGGCGCGAAGAGGTCGGCGCGGCGGAAGCGCGCGAAGCGGGGGAAATGCGCCAGCGCCCAGCGCGTCGCCTCGAACAGCGTGTCGCAGAAGAGCGCGCGCTCGCCGCGCGGCACCTCCACCGCCCGGGCCCGCAGGTGCCGCCACTTGTCGCGGTCCGTCTCGATCCAGGCGGCCGGCCTCGTGCCCAGCACTTCGTAGTCGCAGCCCAGCGCGTCCAGCGCCCGGCAGGCGGAGAAGCAGTCATCGGCGATGCCGAGCACCTGCTTCCAGGGGCCGATGACGGTCAGCCGCCCGCGCCGGGGCGGCGGCTGCGGCGGCTCCTCCAGCGTGATGCCGTACTCGCCGCTCGCCGAGCAGCGCAGCCAGTCCCTCAGCACCAGCGGCCGGTCGGTGAGCGCCCTGAGATCCTCCCGGAAGCGCAGCGCGGCACGCAGGAAGACCGGCGCCTCGGTCGCCGTGCCGGCGAGCAGCCGCTTGCGGTCGGCGACCGGCAGCAGGTGCCAGAGGCGGTGCTCGGCCAGGCCGAAGACGATCGCCCAGTCGAGGGCCGCGGCCGGCGTCGCCTCCATGGCGCCGAACATGTCCGGCCGGCGCAGCCGGATGGCGAAGAGCAGCAGGCGGAACAGGCGGGAGAAGCTGCCGCCCGGCCCCGGCGCGTCCAGCGCGGCGAGTCCCGGCAGGTCGCGCCGCGTGAGGCCGGCGAAGGCCGGCAGTGCGAGTGCCGCGACCGCGCCCGCCGGCACCGCGATGC
>DASQVL010000741.1:0-2540 GCA_035640795.1 Crenalkalicoccus sp.
TGACCGGCATGGCGGAGGCCATGGCCGTGGACCCGGCGGACGGCAAGGTGGGCTGGCGCGTCGCCCTGCCCGCCCCGGCGCGCGGCGCGCCCACCGTCGCCGGCGGCCGCGTGCTGGTGCCGACGCTGGAGAACCAGCTGCTCGCCCTCTCCGCCGAGACCGGGGAGCGGCAATGGACCTACCGCGCTCAGCCGGTGACGACGATGGCGCTCGGCCTGCCGGCGCCGGCGGTCGAGGGCGACATGGTGGTGGCCGGCTTCGGCTCGGGCGAGCTCGTCGCCATCCGCGCCGGCGATGGCCGCGCGCTGTGGAGCGAGACGCTCTCCTCCGCCCGCGGCGGCGGCATCTCCGACATCGCCGCCATCGCCGCCATGCCCGTCATCGATCGCGGACGGGTCTTCGCCGCCGGGCTCGGCGGGCTCGCCATCGCCATCGACCTCCGCAGCGGGCGGCGGCTGTGGGAGCGGGAGGTGACCTCGGCCGAGATGCCCTGGTCGGCCGGGGGCGCGGTGTTCCTGATCACCACCGATGGCGACCTCGCCTGCATCGACCGCGAGGACGGGCGGGTGCGCTGGGTGCGCGCGCTCGGCCGCTTCCGCGACGAGGCGAAGCGGCGCGACCCGATCACCTGGGGCGGGCCGGTGCTGGCCGGCGGGCGGCTGCTGGTGACCGGCAGCCATGGCAGGATGGCGCAGGTGGATCCGGGCGATGGCGAGGTGATCCTCACCTCCCGCCTGCCGGCCGGCGTCACCCTGCCGCCGGCGATCGCCGAGGGCATGCTCTACCTGCTGGCCCACGACGCGACGCTGGTCGCGCTGCGCGGCCACGACCTGCCCAGCGGATAGGCGCGGCGCATGGCGATCCCGACGGTCGCCATCCTGGGCCGGCCCAATGTCGGCAAGTCCAGCCTGTTCAACCGCCTGGCGCAGCGGCGGCTGGCCATCGTGGACGACACGCCCGGCGTCACCCGCGACCGGCGGGAGGCGGAGGCGATGCTGGGCGGCCGGACGGTGCGGCTGGTGGACACGGCGGGGCTGGCGGAAGCCCCGCCCGACACCGTGCCGGGTCGCATGCAGGCCTCGAGCGAGGCGGCGCTGCGTGCGGCGGACCTCGCCCTGTTCGTCGTGGATGCGCGGTCCGGGCTGATGCCGGCCGACCGCGCCTTCGCCGCCTGGCTGCGCCGCCAGCCCGTCCCCGTGCTGCTGGTCGCCAACAAGGCGGAGGGGCGGCGCGGCGGCCCCGCGGCGCTGGAAGCCTATGAGCTCGGCCTGGGCGATCCCATCCCGGTCTCCGCCGAGCATGGCGAGGGCATCGGCGAGCTGCACGATGCGGTGCGGGACGCGCTTGCCGAAGCGGTGCCGGAGGAGGAGGCGCCGGAGGGGGAGGATCCCGACCGGCCGCTCCGCATCGCCATCCTCGGCCGGCCGAATGCGGGCAAGTCCACCCTGCTGAACGCGCTGCTCGGCGAGGAGCGGATGATCACCGGGCCGGAGCCCGGGCTGACGCGCGATGCCGTTGCCGTGGAGTGGCGCGACCAGACGGGCGGGCGCGTGCGCCTGGTGGACACGGCGGGCCTGCGCAAGCGCGCCCGCATCGGCGAGCGGCTGGAGCAGATGTCGGCCGGTGCCTCCATCGCCGCGCTGAAGGAGAGCGAGGTGGCGGTGCTGGTGGTGGATGCGCTGCTCGGCATGGACGAGCAGGATCTGCGCATCGCGCGCCTGGCGGAGCGGGAGGGGCGGGCCGTGGTGCTCGCCTTCAACAAGTGGGATGCGGTGGAGGACCGCGCGGCGGCGCGGCGGCGGCTGGACGACGTGCTGACGGCGAGCCTCGCGCAGCTCAGGGGATTGCCGGTGGTGCCGCTCTCCGCCGAGACGGGACGGGGTGTGGAGAAGCTGATGCCGGCGGTGCGCGCGGCCTATGCGCTGTGGAACCGCCGGGTGCCGACGGGCGAGCTGAACCGCTGGTTCGAGGGCGCGATCGCGCGCCACCCGCCGCCGATGGCGGAGGGGCGGCGGATCAAGCTGCGCTACGCGACGATGCCGAAGGCGCGGCCGCCGACCATCGCGGTGTTCGGCACGCGGGCGGATGAGCTGCCGGAGGAGTACCGGCGGTACCTGGTGAACAGCTTCCGCGAGACCTTCGCGATGCCCGGCGTGCCGATCCGGCTGCATGCGCGCGGGACGACCAACCCCTTCGCGGAGGAAACGGGGTGAGGCGGGAGCCGATCGGCCGGGAGTCTTCCAGGCCGATCGGGAAAGCACCGCGGAGAATGGATGAGAAAAAGGATGGTGGGGGTCTTGGGGGAGGAAGTTCCCTTGCCCGCCTTCACCGAACTGGCGAACATGCTGAGAACGCTTCGGACAGCCGGCTCCCTGGCCCAGCCGGCGCCGCAGGCCTCGAGCATGCCCGGCAGGTCGCCGACGAGCTCGATGCGGGGTCCGCCGCCGCCCTCGCCGGGCGGGTAGATGACGACCTTGTCGATCAGCGCCCGCGCCGCCTCCAGCACGTCCGGGGCGTCGCCGGCCGCGAGGGCCTATTCG
>DASQVL010000742.1:0-2050 GCA_035640795.1 Crenalkalicoccus sp.
CGCACAGCCGCGCACCAGCGCGAACAGCTCCCGGATCGGCTCGAACAGCTCCGCATGCTCGCGCGCATAGCTCAGCCCCTCGCGCGCCGGCACCGGCTCATGGAAGTCGAGCCCCGCCCCCGGATCGGGCGCCGTCGGGAACATCTCGGCGAGCAGCGCCAGCGCCGGCTCCACATCGAGCTGCAGCAGCCGCGCGACCAGCGCCTCCCGCGTCGTGCCGTGGCGCGGGCTGAACTCGGGCAGCGCGACGGCGAGCAGCCAGATACGGTGGATCAGCGCGAGCCGCAGCGCGTGCAGCAGCACGAGGCGATCCGGCATTTCCGGCAGATCGGGCCAGGCGGCGCGCAGCGCCAGGCTGTCCGCCTGCAGGCGGCGGAACAGCCGGCGCGTCGGCGCATCGAGCTCCAGCGCCTCCACCGCCCGCGCCACCGCCACCAGCGACTCCCGCCGCCCCGGCCGCCTCGTGAAGCCGGCGCGGTCCAGCCAGGGCCCAGGGTCCAGCGTGCCCCGCACGGCGCGCAGCACGCCGAGGTCGGAGCACGCCGCGGCGCGCACCGCGAGGCCGAGCGCGCGGGCGAAGCGCGGCGAGCGTGCGCGGAGATCGGCGAAGGCGTCCGGATTGGCTGCCGCCGCGGCGCCCAGCCCGTGCAGGGTGTTCGCCATCCAGCCCAGCTGCTGCAGGATGGCGTTGTTCGGGATGGCCCGCAGCTGGGAGGGATGGCTGATCCGCGCCGGCCCGCCGAGCCCATCCGTCTGCCGCGCCGAGGCCCGGCTGCCGGTGCGGTCCAGGAGGCCCGGCCCGAAGGCGCCGAGCAGCGCGGCATAGCCCGGATCCGCCACCAGCGCCTGCATCTCCCGCCGCACGGTCGCAAAGAAATCCGCGCCGAAATCCGCCTCGGCATAGACCGGGTCGTCGGTCTCGGCGGGCGGCAGGATTGCGTGGGCGACGATGCCGGCGATGGTCGCGGCGGCAAGGCGCGGCGTGCCGAACAGCAGGTAGCCGTCGCCGCCCTGAAAGCTCGTCTCCTCCCGCAGATGGAAGCCGGCGCGGCGCAGCGTGGCGCGGACCTGCGGCGGGGAGAGATAGGCCAGGCGGTCGGCCAGGCTCTCCGGATGCGCGCCGCGGCCGACGCTCTCGCCATGAGTGTCGAACAGCACGAGCTCTATGCCCGCGAGGTTGTGCCGCCGCAGCGCCTCCACCACGCGCAGCTTCAGGCGCTCCGCCAGGTAGCTGGCCGCGAGCTGGCCGACATAGCGGCCGGAATCGGAGTAGCCGAGTTGCAGGCAAAGCCGGCCATGCTTGCGCAGGTAGTCGCGGAAATGCGGGCTGCGCAGCGCCTCCTCCAGCACGCGCTCGCCGCGGTCCAGCGCCTGCGCCGTCTCGAAGAGCGGCGAGAGCTCCACCGCATGCGCCACGCCGAAGCGGCGGGCGAGCCAGAGTGCGGCGAGCAGCGTATAGCCCGTCTCAGTCTCGGCAATCAGGAAGCGTACCGGGGTCGCGCCGTCCACGTGCTTCGCCACCTGCGCCACGGTCAGCATCAGGCGCGCGGCGGAAGCCTGCTCGGCGAGCAGCGCGCCGAAATCCACCGGCATCGGCCGCACATCGGCGAGGGCGGCGTTGATGCGGGCGAGCAGGCGGCGGCGGCGCGCCATGTCGTCGGGTGATTCGGTGATGTCCAGGCGCTGGCGCACCGCGTTGTGCACCTGCGCGGCGTTCAGACGGACATGGGTGTGGGCGAGTGCGAGGCCATGCGCGACGAGGCCGGCGCGGGCGATGGCCAGGGTGCGGCGCGCCACGTCGTCGCGCGCCGCGGCAATGGCGGCTTCGAACAGGCCGAGCAGCGGCTCGGCGCTGGTCAGCGCCGACTCGCGCTGTCCGACCAGGGCGGCGGCGAAGGCCTGGGTCGCCTGCGGATCCGGCCCGCGCGGCACCAGCGCGAGCTGCGCGGCAGTCGCATCCAGCGCCCCGGCGACCCGGGCCTCCAGCGGCGCCGTCGCTTCCCCGGCACAGGGGGCGATCTGGGCGGCGAGGCGCTCGAGCTGCAGCCGC
>DASQVL010000743.1:0-2947 GCA_035640795.1 Crenalkalicoccus sp.
GCCCAACAACTTGACAATGCCGCGGTGGACGCTGTCCCGGCTGTAGCCCAGCATCTTGCAGGCTTGGCTGACATTGCCGAGCTGGCGGGCCAGTTCCAGCAGGCCGACCTTGGCGCGGATGATCTTCTGTTCCTGTGTCATCTCCGGGGTCTCCGTCCCGCCGGTGGGCGGGGCGCGGTCCGAGCCAGAGGCAAGGACCGCGCCCCGCCCACCGGCTCCATCCTTCGGAAACCAACACAGAATGTCAGATCAAGTTTAAGCTAGAGCAGAGAACTTCCTCCCCCAAGCCCCCACCATCCTTCTTCTGCTCCTTTCTCGGGGGCGCTTGCCCGGTCCGATTGGAAGACTCCCGGCCAAGGCTGAGACGCGGCTAAGCCGCCTTCGCCTGCCCCGCCACCTTCACCAGCGCGCCCAGCAGCTCCTTCGCCACCCGCACCCGCTGCGGCAGCTCCATCTCCCGCAGCAGCGCCAGCTTGTGGTCCGGCCGCAGCCTCACCAGCCCCTTCTGCGCCGCCACCCAGGCGACGAGCCCGCCCGGGTTGGCGAAATGGCCCTTGTGGAAGCCGAGCACCACGCCCTTCGGCCCGGCGTCCAGCTTCTCCACCCCCGCCTCCCGGCACAGCCGCTTGATGGCGACCACCTGCAAAAGGTTCTCGACCTCCGCCGGCAGCGGGCCGAAGCGGTCGGCGAGCTCCGCCGCCATCGCCTCGATCTCCGCCTCCGTCGCCAGCGCGCCGATGCGGCGGTAGAGGCCGAGGCGGACCGGCAGGTCGCGGACGTAGTCCTCCGGGATCAGCACCGGCAGGCCGAGGTTGATGTTGGGCGTGAAGTCGCGCGCCATCTCGGCCTCGCCGCGGCGCCGCCCCTGCCCCGCGCGCACCTCCTGCACCGCATCCTCCAGCATCTGCTGGTAGAGCTCGATGCCCACCTCCCGGATGTGGCCGGACTGCTCCTCGCCCAGCAGGTTGCCGGCGCCGCGGATGTCGAGGTCGTGCGAGGCGAGGGTGAAGCCGGCGCCAAGGTTGTCCAGCGTCTGCATCACCTCCAGCCGCTTCTGCGCGGCGGCGGACAGCCGGTGCGACTGCGGCCAGGTCAGGTAGCCATAGCCGCGCTGCTTGCCGCGCCCGACCCGGCCGCGCAACTGGTAGAGCTGCGCCAGGCCGAACATGTCCGCGCGGTGGATGATCAGCGTATTGACCGCCGGCATGTCGAGTCCGCTCTCCACGATGTTCGTCGAGAGCAGGATGTCGTGCTTGCCGTCGCCGAATTCCGTCATCACCCTCTCGAGGTGCGTCGGCGGCATCTGGCCATGCACCTCGACGATGCGGGCTTCGGGCACGATCTCGCGCAGCCGCTCGGCAGTCTTTCCCATATCCTCGATGCGCGGGACGACGCAGAAGACCTGGCCGCCGCGGAAGCGCTCGCGCTGGATCGCCTCCCGCAACACCACGCCGTCCCAGGGCATGATGAAGGTGCGCACCGCGAGGCGGTCCACCGGCGGCGTCGCGATCACGCTCATTTCCCGCACGCCGGTCAGCGCGAGCTGCAGCGTGCGCGGGATGGGCGTGGCGGTCAGCGTCAGCATGTGGACATTGGCGCGCAGCTGCTTCAGCCGCTCCTTGTGCGCCACGCCGAAATGCTGCTCCTCGTCCACCACCACCAGGCCGAGCTCGCGGAACTCCAGCCCCTTGGCGAGCAGCGCATGGGTCCCGACGACGATGTTGACCGAGCCGTCCTTCACCCCGGCGCGCACCTTCGCCGCCTCCTTCGCCGGCACCATGCGGGAGAGCTGGCCGATGGTGACCGGAAGCCCGGCGAAGCGCGCGCTGAAGGTGCGGAAGTGCTGGCGCGCCAGCAGCGTCGTCGGCACCACCACCGCCACCTGGGCGCCGGACATCGCCACGATGAAGGCGGCGCGCAGCGCGACCTCGGTCTTCCCGAAGCCGACATCGCCGCAGATGAGGCGGTCCATCGGGCGGCCAGCCGCGAGGTCCTCCAGCACGTCGGCAATGGCGCGCTGCTGGTCCTCGGTCTCGGCGAAGGGAAAGCGCGCGCAGAACTCGTCCCAGGCGCCCTCCGGCGGAAGGGCGACCGCGCCCTCCTTCACCCGCCGCTCGGCGGCGATGCGGATCAGCTGCGCCGCCATGTCGCGGATGCGGCTCTTCGCCCGCGCTTTCCGGTTCTGCCAGGATGACCCGCCGAGCTTGTCGAGCGCGACGCCCTCGCCCTCCGAGCCGAAGCGCGACAGCACCTCGATGTTCTCGACGGGGAGGAACAGCTTGTCGCCGCCATCGTAGAACAGCCGCAGGCAGTCATGCGGCGCGCCGTTCACCTCGATGGTCTCGAGCCCGTCATAGCGGCCGATGCCGTGGTCCTGGTGGACGACGAGATCGCCCTGCTCGATGCCCGTCGCATCGGCGATGAACTGGTCGGCCCGCTTCCGGCGCCGCGGCGGGCGGGCGATGCGCTCGCCGAGCAGGTCCTGCTCGCCGGTGACGGAGAGGCCGAAGCCCGTCCCCGTCGCCTCCGGGGGCGCGACGAAGCCGCGCTCCAGCCCGAGCACGGCGAGGCCGACCACGCCCACGGGCAGCCTGGCGATGGCCGGCCAGTCCTCCACCGCCGTCGCCGGCACGCGATTCTCGCGCAGCAGGTTGCCCAGCCGCTCGCGCGAGCCGCGGGTCCAGGCGGCGACCACCGGCTTCGTGCCGCGGGCCGCGACCGCCTGGGCATGTTCGGCATAGGCCGCGAAGACGTTGCCGCCCGCGGTCCGCACCTCGGTGAGGAGCCGCCCCGGCCGGCCGCCGGCATCCACCGCCTCGGCCGCGCCATCGGCCTGGGCGAAGGGGTCAAAGCGCAGCAGCGCGCCGCGCGCCAGTGCCGCGTCCCACTCGGCGCGGTCCAGGTAGAGCAGGCGCGGCGGGGCGGGGCGGTAGGGCACCTCGCCCTC
>DASQVL010000744.1:0-2618 GCA_035640795.1 Crenalkalicoccus sp.
GCGCCGCGCGGTGCGCAGTCAGCACGCAGGTTGCCGAGAGCACGCCGGGCACGCCGCGCGCCGCCCGCTCCGCCTCTGCGCGCAGGCCTTCCAGCGCGGCGGCGCGCTCGCGCGGCACCTCGAGTGCGAACTGCACCATTCCGTCGCGCTCGGTCAGCCCCTGCACCAGCCCGGCCGAGATCAGGTCACGGCCGCTCAGCGGGTCGCGCACGGCCGAGAGGGCCTGCCGCACGGCCTCCGTCAGGGTTCCGCCCATCGCTTGCAAATGCTCCCGAATCCGCCGATACCGCCCGGACCGGCGCCGCGCCAGGCCTTGGCGGCAGGATCTCGGCCCCGACCCATATGGACGGGTGCCGCCGGCCCATCCACCCCCGATCGGCCGGCAGGACGGCGTACAGCGAGCGGAGGCCCGCACCGAATGGCGAGCAATGGCGGACCCAGCCCCTGGGGCAATCCGCGCCCCGGCGGCGGCGGTCCCGGTGGCGGTTCGGGTGGCGGACCCTGGGGCACGCCGCCCTCCGGCCCCCCCGGGGGCGGCCGCGGCCCGGATTTCGACGACCTGATCCGCCAGGCCCAGGACTGGGTGCGGCGCATGCTGCCAAGCGGCAGCGGCCCCGGCGCCGGCGGCCGCGGCCTCGCCATCCTCGGCATCATCGTCCTCGCCCTCTGGGCCGCCAGCGGCTTCTATCGCGTGCAGCCGGACGAGGAGGGCGTGGTGCTGCGCTTCGGCGCCTTCAACCGCACCTCCCAGCCCGGGCTGAACTATCACATTCCCTGGCCGGTCGAGAGCGTGCTGACCCCGCGCGTCACCACGGAGAACCTGATCTTCATCGGCTTCCGCCCGAGCGAGTCGGCGCCCCGCGGCCCGACCGCCCGCGACGTGGTGGAAGAGTCGCTGATGCTGACCGGCGACGAGAACATCGTGGACATCGACTTCGTCGTCCGCTGGCGCATCCGGGACGCCGCCGACTTCCTGTTCAACACGCGCAACCCGGAGAGCACCATCAAGTCCGCGGCCGAGAGCGTGATGCGCGAGGTGATCGGCCGCACCCCGATCCAGCCCGCGCTGACCGAAGCGCGCGGCGAGATCGAGGACCAGGTCCGCACCGGCACCCAGGCGATCATGGACCAGTACGGCGCGGGCGTGGCCATCGCCCAGGTGCAGCTGCAGCGCGTCGATCCGCCCGTCGCGGTGATCGAGGCCTTCCGCGACGTGCAGCGCGCCGCGGCGGACCGCGAGCGCCAGCGCAACGAGGCCGAGGGCTACCGCAACGACATCATCCCCCGCGCCCGCGGCGAGGCGCAGCGGATGATCCAGGAGGCCCAGGGCCAGCGGGACAGCCAGGTGGCCCGCGCGCGCGGCGAGGCGCAGCGCTTCGCCCAGGTGCTGGCGGCCTACAGCCAGTCCCAGGACATCACGCTGCGCCGCCTCTATCTCGAGACGATGGAGGACATCCTGCGGCGCAACCCGAAGATCGTGGTGGACGACAAGCTGCAGGGCCTGGTGCCGCTGCTGCCGCTCGGCCCCGATGCGGCGCATGGTGGCGGGCCGCTGCGCCCGGCGGTGCCGCCCTCCCCCGGACAGACCACGCTGCCGCCCGGCGCCCGCCCCCAGGGGAGCGGCCGATGAACCGCCTGCTCGCGCTGGCCATCGGCCTTGGCGTCATCGTGCTGGTGGTCGCCTCCTCGCTCTTCATGGTGCAGCAGACCCAGCAGGTGCTGGTGACCCAGTTCGGCGAGCCGATCCGCGTCATCCAGCAGCCGGGCCTCTCCTGGAAGCTTCCCTTCGTGCAGTCGGTCATCGCCTTCGACCGGCGCCTGCTGGACTATGACGGGGCGGGGCAGGAGGTGATCCTGGGCGACCAGCGGCGGCTGGTGGTGGACACCTTCACCCGCTACCGCATCATCAACCCGCTCCGCTTCTACCAGACGGTGGGCGCGACGGAGGTCGGCATCCGGCTCCGCCTCGGGCCCATCGTCTCCTCCACGCTCCGCAACGTGCTCGGCTCGGAGTCGCTGATTGCCGTGCTGTCCAAGGACCGCGCCCGCATCATGGGGGATATCCGCCGGCGCGTGGACGGGGAGGCGAAGAACTTCGGCATCGAGGTGGTGGACGTGCGCATCCGCCGCGCCGACCTGCCGGAGGAGAACACCCAGGCCATCCTGTCGCGCATGCAGTCCGAGCGCGAGCGGGTGGCGCGGGAGCAGCGCGCCGAGGGCGCGCAGCAGGCGGCGGTGATCCGCGCCAATGCGGACCGGGAGCGTACCGTGCTGCTGGCCGAGGCGCAGGCGCAGGCCGACAACCTGCGCGGCCAGGGCGAGCAGCAGGCGATCCGCATCTTCGCCGAGGCCTTCGGCAAGGACCCGAAATTCTTCCAGTTCTGGCGGACCATGCAGGCCTGGCGGGAGGCCTTCTCGGACGGCGATGCGCGGCTGCTGCTGAGCCCGGACAGCGACTTCTTCCGCTACTTCCGCCACGTGCCGGAGGCGGCGGAGATGGCGGCCCCCGCTGCCGCTTCCCCTGGCCCTGCCGCTTCCCCTGGCCCTGGCCCAGCCCCCCCGGCCGGCGCCGCGGCCCCCGCCCCCGCCACGGGGGCGGGCGCCTCGGCCGAGGCGCG
>DASQVL010000745.1:0-5173 GCA_035640795.1 Crenalkalicoccus sp.
CTCCTCGGCCGAGCCCTCCACCACCCGCCCGGCGCGCGGGTCGAAGCCGGTGCGCGGCTGGGGCTGCGGCGGGCGCTCGAACCCCGTGCGGCGGCCGAGCACGCTCCTCAGCCGCAGGACCAGGAAGGCCGCGACCATGGCGAACAGAATCAGTTCGAGCGGAAACCCGCCAGACATCGCGATCTCCCTGCTCCCCCAACATGGGGGCCGCGGGGCACCGCCGCAACGGCACCGGGGTTGCCCTGTCCCGGCGGGGCGGCTATCGCCGGCCCACCCAGCGGACCGCCGAGGCCGATGATCCTGCTGCGCCACGGGCAGAGCGAGTTCAACCTCCGCTTCACCGAGACCAGGCGCGATCCCGGCATCCGCGACCCCGCCCTGACGCCGCTCGGCCACGCCCAGGCGGCAGCGGCGGCGGAAGCCCTGGCCGGCGAGCGGATCGGCCGCATCCTCTGCTCCCCCTATACGCGGGCGCTGCAGACCGCCGCCCCGGTCGCCGCCCGGCTCGGCGTCCCGGTCCTCGTCACGCCCACGATCCGGGAGCGCTACGCCTTCTCCTGCGACATCGGCTCGCCCTGCACGGAGCTCCGCCTGGCCTGGCCCGCCCTCGACTTCGCGCAGCTGGACGAGGTCTGGTGGCCGGCGATCGAGGAGACGGATGCCGAGACCGAGGCCCGCGCCGCCCTGTTCCGCGCCGAGATGGCGGCCCTGCCCGACTGGCAGGACACGCTCGTCATCAGCCATTGGGGCTTCATCCTGGCCATGACCGGCGAGCGCATCGGCAATGGCGAGTGGCGGCGCTGCGACCCGACCACGCCGGCGCCCGAAGCCATACGCTGGCGCCAACCCCATGTGACGGCCGCGAAGCCCTGACGCACCGGGTCGCGGCCGGCGCACCATCCGCCTTCCATCCGCTTTCCAGAAAGGCAGGCCCATGTCCGACCAGCCCTTCCCGCCGCAGGATCCGGCCATGGCGCCGCAGGGGCCGCTGATGCTGAACCTGCAATACACCAAGGACCTGTCCTTCGAGGTGCCGGGGGCGCCCGACATCTTCACCCGGCTCCGCGAGCAGCCACGGGTGGACCTGCAACTCGACGTGCAGGCGCGCGCCCTGTCCGAGCCCGGTACCCCCGGCGGCAATGTCTTCGAGGTCTCTCTGCAGATCCGCGCCGACGCCCAGGCGTCGGTGGATGGCCAGTCGCAGACCTGCTTCATCGCCGAGCTTGTCTATTGCGGCATCTTCACCCTGAACGTGGAGGCCGCAGTGGTGGAGCCGGTGCTGCTGGTGGAGTGCCCACGCCTGCTCTTCCCCTTCGCCCGCAACATCCTGGCCGACGTGACGCGGGAGGGCGGGTTCCCGCCGGTGCTGCTGGCGCCGGTGGACTTCATGGCGCTCTGGCAGCAGCGGCGCGGCGGCACGGTGGGCACCGCCTGAGCCGCCTCTGCCTCCAGCGCGGCGGCATGACTCGTCGCCCGCGGCGGCCGTAAGCTGCAACGGCCGCCAGGGAGACCGGACCATGAAGCTGCGCCGCCGCCAGGCGATCTCCGCCGCGCTCGCTTCGCCGGGCCTGCTCTCCGCCGCCACGCGCCGGGCGCTCGCGCAGGATCCACGCAAGGTCATCCGCTCCGTCCCGATCGGCGACCTGCGCGCGCTCGACCCGATCTGGACCACCACCTACCTGACCCGGAACCACGCCTATCTGGTCTGGGACACGCTGTTCGCGCTCGATGCGGAGAACCGCCCGCAGCCGCAGATGGTGGGCGAGTACGGCAGCAGCGGCGACGGCCTGACCTGGACCTTCCAGCTGCGCCCGGGCCTGACTTGGCACGATGGCCAGAAGGTGCGCGCGGCGGATTGCGTCGCCTCGCTCCGCCGTTGGGGCGCGCGCGACGGCATGGGCCGCGCGCTGATCGGCGTGACCGAGAGCCTGGAGGCGGCGGACGACCGCAGCTTCCGCCTGAAGCTGAAGCGCCCGGTGGGCTTCGTGCCCGACGCGCTCGGCAAGATCGACAGCAACGTCCCCTTCATGATGCCGGAGCGGCTGGCGCGCATACCGGCCGACCAGCAGATCACCGAGATCGTGGGCTCCGGCCCCTTCCGCTTCCTGCGGGAGGAATGGGTGCCCGGCGTGAAGGTGGTCTACGAACGCAATGCCCGCTACGTGCCGCGCGACGAGCCGCCGAGCCAGGCCGCCGGCGGCAAGGTGGCGAAGGTGGACCGTGTCGAGAGCCTCTACACGCCGGATGCGGCGACGGCGGCGAACGGGCTGATCGCCGGCGAGCTCGACCTGCTGGAGAGCCCGGCGCCCGACCTGCTGGGGATGCTCGACCGCGCGCGGGATGTCGTCGTCGCGCCGAACGACCCGCTCGGCTACGTGCTCTTCGTCGTGCTGAACCACCTGCAGCCGCCCTTCGACCAGGAGAAGGCGCGCCGCGCGCTGATGACGGGCATCCGCCAGGCGGAGTTCATGCAGGCGACGGTGGGCGAACGCACGCCCTGGCGCGAATGCGCCGCGCTCTTCGGCTGCACGAAGGACGAGCCGGCGCAGCTCGACAGCCTCGGCTTCCCGCCCTTCGACCCGGCTTCCGGGGCGAAGCTGCTGCGCGAATCCGGCTATGACGGCCGCCCGGTGCTGGTGATGGATCCGGCCGACAACGCCACGCTGCATCCGGGCGCGCTGCTGGTGGCGGACGCCCTGAAGCGCATCGGCGCGGCCGTGGACCTGCAGGCGATGGACTGGAGCGCGCTGGTGCAGCGCCGCGCCAGCAAGGCGTCGGTGGCGCAGGGCGGCTGGAACCTCTTCGTCACCAACGCCACCATCACCGGCATCTCGAACCCGCTGCTCAACACCTTCGCGCGGAACTGCGAGGATGCCTGGTTCGGCTGGCCCTGCGACCGCCGGGTGCCGGAGCTGACCGAGCGCTGGACCTACGAGACCGATGCCGCGAAGCGCGCCGCCATCCTGAAGGAGCTGGAGCGCGTGCACCTGGAGGCGGTCACCTATATCCCGCTCGGCCAGTATCGCAGCGCGATCGCCTACCGGCGCAACCTGCGGGGCCTGCTGCCCGGGCCCGCGCTGTTCTACTGGAACATCGAGAAGACCTGAGCCGCAGGGCGGATTGCGCCGAGGCGGTTGCTGGGCCGCAGCTGGGGGTGACGGGCCCGGCTTTCGTCGAGCGTCGGGCCGTGCTCACCGCGGTCAAGGGCAAGCGGCCTTCGGCCGCGCTGCGCGCCCTTGACCGCGTCTGCGCGCGGCCCGCTTCCGATCGTGGCCGGGACGGAGAAACGGCCCTCTTTCAGCCGAACAGAGAAACAGGGTTTGGGCTGACGCGAGCGGGTTGAGCCGCGCGACGGGAAAAGGATCAGAAAAAGGATGGTGGGGGTCTTGGGGGAGGAAGTTCCCTTCCTCCCCCAAGGGCCACCAACGCCCACCTGCTCCGCCGCCAGATCTCCCCGGACAGCAGCGCCGCAAATCGCCGGAACCGCCCCGCCACGCGCAACGTTCGCCGATCTTGCGGCAATGGAGCCCGCCCGTGAGCCAGGCCGGCGCGGAATCGCCCCATCTCGACCGACGCGAACGCGAGCAGGCGGCGGGCCGCGCGCCGCTCGGCCCGCTGGTCATCCACGAGATCGTCCGCGAGCAGGGCCTGGCCGAGCTGCACCGGGACGCCTGGGGGCTCGCCTGGTCGGGCCTCGCCGCCGGCCTCTCCATCGGTTTCTCCGTGGTGACCGAGGCGCATCTGCGCGCCGGGCTGCCGGACGCAGCCTCGCGGCACACGCTGGAGAGCTTCGGCTACACGATCGGCTTCCTCATCGTCATCCTCGGCCGGCAGGAGCTGTTCACCGAGACGACGCTGACCGCGCTGATCCCGACGCTGACCCGGCCGAGCCTTGGCACGGTGCGGGCGATGCTCCGCGTCTGGGCCATCGTGCTCGCGGCCAACATCCTCGGCACCTTCGCCTTCGGCGCGATCAGCGCGCAGCCCGGCGTCTTCGCGCCGGAGGCGCGGCAGGCCATGCTCGAGCTCGGGAAGGAGATGATGGCGCATCCCGCCTGGCAGACCGCGGTGCGCGCGGGCTCGGCCGGCTGGCTGATGGGGCTGATGGTGTGGCTGCTGCCCTCGGCCGGCGCGGCGCAGCCCTTCATCATCGTGCTGGTCACCTGGGTCATCGCGCTGTGCGGCTTCCCGCACATCGTCGCCGGCTCGACGGAGGCGAGCCTCGCCGTGGTCGCGGGCGAGGCCGGGGCGGGCGACTATGTCTGGCGCTTCTTCCTGCCCACCCTCGCCGGCAACATCTTCGGCGGCTGCGCGCTCGCCGCCCTGCTGAACCACGCGCCGGTGATCACCGACCTGCAGAGGGGGCGCTGAGGCGCCGCCGCCTGGAGCGGTTTCCGCTCGCCTGTGCTCACGGAAACAGGTCTTTGGTTCCAGAGCATCTTCACCCGTTCAGGTGAGTCCACCTGAGAACGGGATCGGCTCTACAGCGCGGCTTCCCGCCAGCCCGCCGCCGGCTCCGCCGGGTCGCAGGCCAGGCCCACGCCGCGGATGCCCATGATGGCGCAGTACTCGTCGCGGTCGGAGGCGTCGCCGCTGATGCCGACGGCGCCGATCGCCCTTCCCTCCGCATCCAGCACCAGCACGCCGCCCGGGACCGGGACGAAGCGACCGCCGGTCGCCGCCGCGACGGTCGCCTGGAAGCCCACCCGCTCCTTCAGCCGGTCGCGCAGCAGCCGGCCGGACACGCCCATGCCCAGCGCGCCCGCCGCCTTGCCGAGCGCGATGTCGGCGCGCGCGATGCCGCAGCCATCCTCCCGCCCGAAGGCAACGAGCTGGCCGCCGGCGTCCAGCACCGCGATCGCCAGCGGCAGCATGCGCTCCTGCCGCGCCGCCGCCAGCGTACCGGCGATGATCCGCTCCGCCGTCGCTAGCGGCAGGTCCACCTTCAGCCGCACCACGCCATCGCTCATCCGCTATCCCCTCCGGGCTGCGGCGGCAGGGTGCCCTGTCCGGCCGCCGCCCGGAAGACCGGCATGGTGGCGTGGCCGGGTGCCGCGATGCCCTTCCCGCGCAGCACCAGCCCGGCGCAGCGCAGCAGCAGGCGGAGATCGCCGGCCAGGCTCGGCGCCGCCGCATAGCGCGCATCGAGCTCGAGCCGCGCCTCCCAGGGCAC
>DASQVL010000746.1:0-3968 GCA_035640795.1 Crenalkalicoccus sp.
CAGGCGCTCCCAGAGCGCGCCGTCATGCAGGCTCGGCGTGCAGAGATCGGCGAGGGCCGGCCAGTTCAGGATGTAGACGCCCTGCGCCCCCGCCGGATGGGGCAGGACCAGTTCCGGCGCGCCGGGCCGGCTTGTGCGGAGGCGGGCGCCGAGCAGCGCCGGCGTGGTGAAGGGGGCCGCGACGCCGCGCGCGGCGAAGCTGACGAAGCTGGGGCCGGCATGCCAGGCGCCGCCGGCGAGGTCCGCCGGGGCAGCCATGGCGCCCGCTTCCTCGGGCCGATCGGTCGAAGCGTCCTGCATCGGTCATAAGGTGCGGGATGGAAATGAATGGAAGCTTGCGGGCCGGGCTATTCGACGCGGAGCGCCGCGCGCAGCTCCGCCGCCCCGGCGGGATCGGAGAGGGCGGCGAGCCGCCCGGCGGCCACCACCGCCAGGCGATGCAGCAGGGCGCGGCGCCGCGCCGGCGCCAGGACGTGGCGCGGTGCCTCTCGCAACAGGCTCGCCTCCAGCCCGTCGGTCACCAGCAGCCCGGTGTCCTCGGGCAGCAGATCCTGCGGGAAGTCGAGGTCCACGGCGAAGAACAGCCGGTCGCAATAGTCCCGGTACTCGGGCCATTTGCTGTCCGAAAGGAAGTCCCGCGCGCAGGACTTCACCTCGATGACGACGAAGCCGCCATCCGGGCAGAGCGCCAGGATATCCGCCCGCCTGCCATTGGGCAGCGGCATCTCGGCCACGGGCGCCCAGTCGCGCAGCGCGCAGAAGCGTCCGGCGGCGCGACGGATGCGGGCGGTGCGCTCCGCCGGGCTCACGAAATCCGGATCGCTTGCCGAAGCATAAACTTCCTTCACAGGCAATCGTTCCCGTGGTCAATCTGCACAACGGAAACCAATCACAGGCTTCAAGCGTCGTCAGCCCATGGTCGCCACTCGATTCGCCGTTGCACTGCACATCCTGCTCTTCATCACCTTCGGCTCCGAGGAGGAGGCGACGAGCGCCCGCATGGCGCTCAGCATCGGCACCAATCCGGTGGTGGTGCGCCGGATCGCCGGCCAGCTCGCCCGCGCCGGGCTGATCACCGTCCAGCGCGGCCCGGGCGGCGCCAGCCTGGCGCGCCCGGCCGAGTCGATCACGCTGGAAGAGGTCTGGCGCGCCATCCATCCGGCGCGGGAGAGGCTGATCCGCGTGCACGCCACCGCCAATGCCGCCGACAAGGTCGGGCGCATCGCACCGGAGGTGATCCGCAGCCGCCTCGACGCGGCGGAGGCGGCGCTGCTCCGCGACCTCGCCGCGACCTCGATTGCCGACCTCGCCCAGCGCATGATGCCGGAGCGCCGCCGCGCCTCCTGACCCCGCGCAGCTCGCCTCGGGCGCCCTGGACCCATGGCGGTCCGACTGTCGTCCTCCGCTGCGGGTCCAGCCTTTCCGGAGCCTGCGATTCACGCCCTGGCGTGGGCACCCGCAATTGGCACCTGCACGGGGCGCGGTCAGAGCGATCGCGGGCTGATCGGGCGCTTGCGGCCGGCACCGCCGCGGGCAAGGCTCGCCGCCTCACGAGCCGGGGGTACGCATGCCCGCCTTCACCCTGAACGGCGCGCCGGTCGCGCTCGATCTGCCGGAGGACGCTTCGCTGCTGCACGCGCTGCGCGGCCCGGCCGGCCTCTCCGGGCCGCGCTTCGGCTGCGGCGCGGAGCAGTGCGGCGCCTGCATGGTGCTGCTGGATGGGGCGCCCGCCTATGCCTGCACCCTGGCGGTGGGCGCGGTCGCCGGCCGCGCGGTGACGACGGTGGAGGGGCTCGGCACGCGGGAGCGGCCGCACCCGCTGCAGGCGGCCCTGCTGGCGGAGCAGGCCGGGCAGTGCGGCTGGTGCCTCTCCGGCATCCTGGTCAGCGCCGCCGCGCTGCTGGCGCGCGACCCCGATCCGGATGACGGCGCCATCCGCGCCGCGCTCGACCCGCATCTCTGCCGCTGCGGCAGCCACAACCGGATCCTCCGTGCGGTGCGCCGGGCGGCGGCGGAGCTTCGGGCATGAGCGGGACGGGCATAAGCGGCACGGGTTGGGGCACCCAGGCCGGGCCGCCGCAGGACGGCAAGCCGCGCCTGCCCGGCAGCCTGCATGCGAATCGCCGGCTTTCGACCTGGCTGAGCCTGGACCCCGCCGGCCGGGTCGGGCTGCATCCCGGCAAGGTGGAGCTGGGGCAGGGCATCCTGACCGCCCTCGCCCAGATCGCGGCGGACGAGCTGGACGTGGCGCTGACCCGCGTCGCCGTGCATCCGGCGGCGACGCCGGACAGCCCGGATGAGGGGGTGACTTCGGGCAGCCTTTCCGTGCAGGACAGCGGCAGCGCCATCCGCCATGCCTGCGCTGCGGCGCGCGCCGTCTTCCTTGGGGTCGCCGCGCAGCGCAGCGGCGTGCCAATGGAGGCGCTGCGCATCGAGGATGGCCGCTTCCTGGCGCCGGACGGGCGGGAGGTGGCCTCCTACTGGTCGCTCGCCGCGGCGGGGCTGCTGGAGACCGAGGCCGACCCCGAGGCCCGGCCCAAGCCGCCCGGGGCGCGGCGCGTGGCAGGCCAGCCGGTCGCGCGGCTCGACCTGCCGGACAAGGTGTTCGGCGCGCCGCGCTACCTGCACGAATTGCGTCTGCCGGGGATGCTGCATGCCCGGGTGGTGCGGCCGCCGGCGCGGCGCGCCAGGCTGGTCGCGGTGCGGGAGGGCGCGCTGCCCGGCGACGCTCGGGTGGTGCGCGACGGCAGCTTCCTCGCCGTCCTCGCCGCCACGGAGTGGGAGGCCGAGGCCGCCGCCGCGCGGCTGGCCGCCCGCGCCGAATGGGCGGAGGAGGACAGCCTGCCCGATGATGAGGCGCTGCCCGCCTGGCTGCGCGACGCCGCGACCCGCGGCGAGGAGAGCGCGGTCGCCGAGCGCGCCGACCCCGCGCCGGAAGCCGCCCGTGCACTGAAGCGCAGCTTCCATCGCCCCTACATCGCCCATGCCTCGATCGGCACCAGCTGCGCCGTCGCACTCTGGCAGCAGGGCGCGGTGGAGGTGTGGTCGCACGCCCAGGGGCCCTACAACCTGCGCGCCGATCTCGCCAAGGCGCTGCGCCTGGGGCCCGAGCAGGTGGTCGTGCGCCATGTCGAGGCCGCCGGCTGCTACGGCCACAACGGCGCGGACGACGTGGCGCTGGACGCCGCACTCGCCGCCCGCGCCGTGCCGGGCCGGCCGGTGCGGCTGCTGTGGAGCCGCGCCGAGGAGCTCGGCTGGTCGCCGGTCTCGCCGGCCATGCTGGTGGATGTCGAGGCGCAACTGGATGCGGGGGGCGGGCTGGTGGGCTGGATCAGCCGGATCATCAGCAACGGCCATTCCTCCCGCCCCGGGCGGGGGACGGTGCCGACCCTGCTCGCCGCCTCCGCCCTCGCCGAGCCCTTCCCGGTGGTGCCCTCGATCAACCCGCCCCTGGCGGGCGGCGGGGGGGCGCAGCGCAACGCCGTGCCGCTCTACCGCATCCCCCGGCTTTCGGTCGGGATGACGCGGCTCCTGGAGATGCCGCTCCGTACCTCGGCGCTGCGCGGCCTCGGCGCGCTGATCAATGTCTGGGCGATCGAGGCGGTGATGGACGAGGCGGCGGAGCTCGCCGGCGCCGACCCGCTGGACTACCGGCTGCGCCACCTGGACGACCCGCGTGCGCACGACGTGCTGGACCGCGCCGCGGCGATGGCCGGCTGGCGCGGCCGCGCGAAGCGGGAGGGCTGGGGCATGGGCATCGGCTTCGCGCGCTACAAGAACGCCGGCGCCTATGCCGCCGTGGTGGCCGAGGTGGAGGCGCGCGAGCGCATCCTCTGCCGCCGCCTCTGGATCGCCGGCGATGTGGGCGAGGTGGTGAACCCGGACGGCACGGCGAACCAGTTCGAGGGCGGCGCCGTGCACGGCACCTCGGTCGCGCTGCTGGAGCGCGTGCGCTTCGACCGCCGCAT
>DASQVL010000747.1:0-2688 GCA_035640795.1 Crenalkalicoccus sp.
GGGTGCCGGAACAGCGCCGTCACGGCGAACCAGTCGGCCAGGCCCCCCACCACCCCGGCCTTGGCCGCCGCCTGCAGCAGCGCGGTCCAGTACCCCTCCGGCATCGCATAGGTGCCGAGCGTGAGCGCCGCCATGCCGAGCAGCAGGCCCGTGGCGATGGCGCGACGGCGGGCCAGCCCGGTCCGCAGAACGGCATCCGGATCCCTGGGCTCGGCTGCAGGCATGGCGGGTCGGTAGAGCGGATCGAGGATGGGCGGAAGCGCCGGATGGCGGGCGGCGGGCGGCGCGGCCGCTTCCGAAGCTGCAATGAAACGTCGTGCGGCAGCAACTGTCGATTGTAGACTTTACACAGCGTTCGCCTAGCGTTCCCCCTCCCGGCGGAGTTCTGGACGCCAGCGCAGGCGTGACCCGAAGCGCTGTGGTAGAGACCGTCCAGGACGTCCTGAATAATCGGGCCATTTCCCGGCTCAACTCGCCGTGTTTCGCCTCTGGCCGCGCCCTGCCTGCCCTGGATCGATGCAACCCCAACGGGCCCATCGCCACGCGCGCCGCACGGGGTGACATGCTCGTACGCGGAATGTTCTCGTACGAACCTCGCCGCGGTGTAAGGCGTTAGCGGACGCCAAGGTGGCGGCGCAGCACCTCCGGCTCGGCATTCGCCGCCGCACCGGTCGTCTCCAGCACGATGCGGCCGCTCTCCAGCACGTAGATCCGGTCCGCCGTGGTCAGCGCGCTGTAGAGGTTCTGCTCCACCATCAGGATGGCGAGGCCGGTGCGCCGGAGCTCGATCACCGTGTCCTCCACGCGCTGCACCATGGCCGGCGCCAGCCCCTCGGAGGGCTCGTCCATCAGCAGCAGCTCGGGGTCCAGCATCAGCGCGCGGCCGAGCGCCAGCATCTGCCGCTCGCCGCCGGAGAGCTGGCTGCCGCGGTGGTGGCGCCGCTCGGCGAGGCGGGGGAAGACGCCGAAGACGTGCTCCACCGTCCAGCCCTGCTTCGCGCGGGCGCCCTTCACCAGGATCAGGTGCTCGGTAACGGTGAGCGAGGGGAAGAGCCGCCGACCCTGCGGGACGATGGCGATGCGCCGCGCCGCGACGGCGTGGGGGGGCAGGCCGAGCAGGCTCTCGCCCCGCCAGCGCACCGCGCCGCCGCGCACCGCGGGTGCCGCGAAGCCCATGAGCGCGCGGATCAGCGTCGTCTTGCCCATGCCGTTGCGGCCGAGCAGCGCCACCACCTCACCCGGCTGCACGGTGAGCGAGGCGCCCTGGACGATATGCGCCTCCCCGTAGAAAGCGTGCAGGTCCTCGACCTCAAGCATGTGCATGCTCGCGCGGGCGGCCGAGATAGACCTCCTGCACGGCGGCGTCGCTGCGGATCGCCTCGGGCGGCGCCTCCACCAGCACGCGGCCCTCATGCAGGCAGGTGACGCGGTCCACCAGACCGAGGACGAGGTCCATGTCGTGCTCGATCAGGACGAGCGTGATGCTGCGCGGCAGGCCCCGGATCACCTCGGCCACCATGGCGCGCTCGGTGGGCGAGAGGCCGGCCGCCGGCTCGTCGAGCAGCAGCAGGCGCGGCGAACCGGCGATGGCGAGGGCCAGTTCCACCTGCCGCTGCTCGCCGTAGGACAGCGCGCTGACCGGGGCGTCCGCCCGGTGCGGCAGGTGGGCAGCGGCCAGCGCCGCCCCGGCCCGCCGTGCTTCCTCCGCCGTCGGCACCGGCTGCGCGAAGCAGGCGAACTTCCCGCGCGAGAGGCCGCGCAGCGCCAGGAACAGATTCTCCCGCACCGTCAGGGAGGGGAAGAGGTTGGTAATTTGGAAGGTGCGGGCAATGCCGCGCCGTGCGCGGCGGTGCGGCGGCAGGCGGGTGATGTCCTCGCCGGCGAAGCGCACGCGGCCGCCGGTCGCGCGCACCAGGCCGGTGATGGCGCCGAACAGTGTCGTCTTGCCGGCGCCGTTCGGCCCGATGATGGCGCGGCGCTCGCCCTCCGGCACCGCGAGCGAGACGCCGTCCACGGCGCGCAGCGCGCCGAAGGCAACGGTGACGCTTTCGAGCGCCAGCGCCTCGGCCATCAGCCCTTCTTGATCATCTGATTGTCGCGCGAATAGGGCGGCTGCGCGAGATAGGCCTTGGGATCATAGGTCCAGAACTGCGAGACGTTCCGGTAGGTGAAGACCGGCACGTTCCAGAACTTGCCGTCTGCCCGCTTCACCACCTTGCGGATGGTGATGTCGTAGATCGGGTTGCCGTAGTCGTCGAGGCGCACCGCGCTGCCGAGCGGGCTGTCCTCCAGCACCGTCTCCCGCACCGCCTTCAGCAGCGCCTCACGCTCCTCCGCGCGGCCGCCGATCTTCTCCAGCGCCTTGGCGACCCACATCGTCCCCGAATACATCGAGAAGCCGTAGAGCGAGGGGATGCGGCCGTAGCGCTTCTCGTGTTCCGCGACGAAGGCCCGGGTCGCCGGGTTGTCGGAGCCCTCGGCGAAGTGGGCGGCGGAGAACACGCCCTCGCATTCCGGCCCGAGGTTGCGAATCACCGACTGGTCGGTGCAGTTCATGGCGCCCATCAGCGGGATGCGCTGCTTCAGGCCGAAGGCGCTGTACTGCTGCAGGAAGCGCGTGGCGTCCGCCCCGGTCTCCATGGCGAAGATCGCATCCACGCCGAGCGAGGCGAGCTGGCCGAGATAGGG
>DASQVL010000748.1:0-4349 GCA_035640795.1 Crenalkalicoccus sp.
CGCCGCCCGGTCGATCACCCAGCTGGAGAAGCCGCGCCAGACGCCGCTCTCCACGACGAGGTCCGGCGCGACCTCCCGCACCCAGTACCAGAGCTGGAAGCCGGCATCGGGCGCCATGCCGTTGGTGTTGCGGAAGGGGAAGCCAGGTAGCAGCGCCGCGTATTCCTGCGCCGCGGCCAGGATGCGTGGGCGTTCAGCGGTCCAGTCCCGCGCCTGCATGCGTGCCTCGTCCTGCGGCCGTGCAGGCTGGCAGGGTAACGGGGGTTCGTTGCTGAACTGCGAATGGCGGGCCCCGGCCTTGGGCGAGCGTCAGGCCTGGGAATTCACGGAGCGGCTGATCCTGCGCAACGAAAAGGAATCAAAAGAAGGGCGGAGGGGTTTGGGGGAGGAGGTTCCCCTCCTCCCCCAAGGGCCACCTACTCCGCCGCCGCCAGCACCCCCACCGCCGCCTCGACCCGCCGCCGCGGCAGCGCCAGCCCGTACAGCGCCGGCACCACCAGCAGCGTCGCCGTCGTCGCCAGGGTCAGCCCGCCGATCATGGCGATCGCCATCGGCCCCCAGAACACGTTGAAGCTGAGCGGGATGAAGGCGAGCACCGCCGCCAGCGCGGTCAGCACCACCGGCCGGGCCCGGCGCACCGTGCTCTCGATGATCGCCGTGCGCAGCGGCGCGCCATGCTCCAGGTCCTGCCGCACCTGGTCCACCAGGATCAGCGAGTTGCGCATGATCATCCCGGCCAGCGCGATGACGCCGAGCAGCGCCACGAAGCCGAAGGGCGCGTCGGTGACCAGCAGCGCCGCCGCCGCACCCGGGATGCCGAGCGGCGCGGTCGCCAGCACCAGCGCGGTCCGGCCGAAGTGGCGGAGCTGCCACATCAGCAGGAAAAGCATGGCGGCGATCATCATCGGGAACAGGCCGTAGAGCGCCTTGTTGGCCTTGGCGCTCTCCTCGGTCGCGCCGCCGGTCACGATGCGCACGCCGTCCGGCAGGCTGGCGCGCAACGCCTCGATCCGCGGCAGGGCGGCCGCCGTCACGTCCGGGCCCTGCAGCCCGTCCTGCACGTCGGCCCGCGCGGTCAGGAAGGGCTCCCGGTTCCGGCGCCAGAGGATCGGCTCCTCCGTCTCCGGCGTCAGGCGCGCCACCTGCGCCAGCGGCACCGGGCCGGCGGGCGTCGCAAGGGTCAGGTCGCCCACCTGGTCGAGGTCGAGCCGCTCCTCCGCCGGCGCGCGCAGCACCACCTCCACCAGCCGGTTGCCCTCCCGCAGCTGGGTGGCGGTGGCGCCGGAGAGCAGCGCCTGCAGCGACTGCGCGACGGATTGCGGCGAGAGCCCGAGCTGCGCCAGCCGCTCGCGGTCGAGCGAGAGCCGGAGTGCGGGCGCGCGCTCGCCCCAGGCGAGCTGCACGTCCCGCGTGCCGGGTGTGGCGCGGAGTGCGGCCATCACCTGGTCGGCGACCGGGCGGATGGTCGCGGCATCCGGCCCATGAACGCGGAACTGCACGGGGAAGCCCACGGGCGGGCCGAAATCCAGCCGCGAGATGCGGATGCGCGCCTCCGGCGCCGTGCCGTCCGCGGCGAGTGCCAGCAGCTTCGCCCGGATGCGCTCCCGCGCCGCGAGGTCCCTGGTCTGCACCACCACCTTGGCGAAGGCCTCGTTCGGCAGGTCGGGGTTCAGCGCCAGGAAGAAGCGCGGCGCGCCGGCGCCGAGATAGGTGGTGAAGGCGACCGCGCCGGGGTCACCCTCCAGCGCCTTCTCGACCCGCTCCGCCACGTCCCGCGTCGCGCGCAGCCCGGCACCCTGGCGGAGCGTGATGTCCACCAGCAGCTCCAGTCGCGCCGAGGTCGGGAAGAACTGCTTCCTGGTGGCCGCCATGCCGGCGAAGCCCGCGACCAGCACGAGCAGCGTGGCGCCCAGCACCACCGCCCGCCGCTCCACGCACCAGCCGACAACGCGCCGAAGCCGCCGATAGATCGGCCCCTCGTAATGCCCATGCGCCGCGCCGGGCCTGGGGGAGGGCAGCAGCTGCACGCCGAGATAGGGGGTGAACACCACGGCGACGAGCCAGGAGGCGATGAGCGCGATCCCGACCACGCGGAAGATGCCGCCCGCATACTCGCCCGCCGTCGAGGCCGCGAAACCCACCGGCAGGAAGCCGGCGACCGTCACCAGCGTGCCGGACAGCATCGGGAAGGCGGTGGAGGACCAGGCGAAGGTCGCCGCCTTCACGCGGTCCCAGCCCTCCTCCAGCTTCACCACCATCGCCTCGATCGCGATGATCGCATCGTCCACCAGCAGGCCAAGGGCGAGGATCAGCGCGCCGAGCGAGATGCGCTCGAGCTCCATGCCGAGCTCCGCCATCACCAGGAAGACAATGGCGAGGGTCAGCGGCACGGACATCGCCACGATGATCCCCGCCCGGAAGCCGAGGGAGAGGAAGGAGACCAGCATGACCACGCCGAGAGCGGCCACGAATTTCAGCAGGAATTCGCCCACGCTTTCGGTCACCACCTCCGGCTGGTCGGCGATCTGGTGGATTTCGAGCCCCGCCGGCAGGCCGGCCGAGATCGCCGCGATCTCCGCCTTCACCGCGCGGCCGAGGGCGAGCACGTCCGCCCCCTGCTGCTTGGCGATGCCGACCAGCACGGCGGGCTGACCGCCGAAGCGGATGGCCGAGATCGGCGGGTCCTGCGTGCCGCGCGTGATCGTCGCGATGTCGCCGAGGCGGAGCGTCCGCCCATTGCTGGCGACCGGCACGCCACGGATCGCCGCCAGCCCGTCATAGGCGCCCTGGGCGCGAAGATGGATGCGGGAGGAGGGGGTCTCCGCCACGCCTGCGCCCTGCACCGCGTTGAAGCGCGCCAGCGCGTCCAGAATGTCCGAGGGCTGCACGGCAAGGGTGGCCAGCCGCGAATGGCTCACCTCGACGAAGACCTGCTGCTGCTGCTCCCCGAAGATCGCGACCTTCCCCGCGCCCGGCAGCTGCAGGAGGCGGAGGCGGATGCGCTCGGCCTGCCGGACCAGCTCCGCATTGTCGGCGCCGGTGATCGCGAAGACCTCGGAATAGACGTCGGAATACTCGTCGTCGAAGAAGGGGCCCTGTACGCCGGCCGGCAGCAGCCGGCCGATGTCGCCCACCTTCTTGCGGACCTGGTACCAGAGCTCGGCGACCAGCCCGGGCGGCGTGGTGTCGCGCAGCACCACCTGGATGACCGCGGCACCGGGGCGGACATAGGTCTGCAGGTAGTCCAGCCAGGCGAGGTCCTGCAGCTTGCTCTCGATGCGGTCGGCGAGCTCGGCCTGCACCTCCTCGGCCGTGGCGCCGGGCCACTGCGCGGTGATCACCATGGTCTTGATCGTGAAGCCCGGATCCTCGGCCCGGCCGAGCTTGAAATAGGCGTAGCCGCCGGCAGCGGCGAGCAGCAGGATCAGGAAAAGGGTCAGGCGGCCGTTGCGCACCGCCCAGTCGGAGAGGTTGAGGGGCATCGGCCATCTCCCGCCCTGGTGTCCTGTCCGCGAAGTTCGCTGCTTCGGCAGCGAACGGAGCGGACCAGCAGGCCACTGAAACAAAGGTGTCCTGCCCGCGAGTGTCCTGCCCGGTTCGCTGCTTCAGCGGCGAACTTCGGATCGGGACATCAGCGGAGCGTCGCGGCCAGGCGCGTCTGCACGACGCGCACCGGCTGATCGGCATCGAGAAGCTGCGGGCCGAGGGCCACGATCCGGTCGCCCTCCGCAAGTGCGCCGGTCACCGTCGCCGTGGTCTCGCCGAGCCGCACCACGCCGACCGGCACGGCCGTCACGCGCTCGCCCTCCACGCGCCAGACCATCGGGCCCTGGCCGCGGTCATGCAGGGCGGAGAGCGGGAGGTTGGCGGCGAGGCCACCCTCTGCTGCCAGCCGGATGGTGCCGGTCATGCCGAGCGCGACCCAGTCCGGCGCGTCCGGCAGGGTGAAGCGCGCCGTGTAGGTGCGGAGCGCGCTCTCCGCCTGCGGCGCCAGCTCGCGGAGCCGGGCCGGCAGCGCCTCGCCGGGGCGGGCCCAGAAGCGCGCCTCGGCGGCAGCGTCGGGCAGGCCGGCGGTGGCCGATTCCGGCACCTGCACCACCAGCTCGCGCTCGGCCGGGTTGGCGAGGCGCAGCACCGGCTGCCCCTCCGTCACCACCTGGCCGGCTTCGGCGAGCAGCGCCGTGACGACGCCGGCCGTGGGCGCGGTCAGCTCGGCATAGCCCAGGCGGTTGCGGGCGAGCTCCAGATTGGCCCGCGCCGCCGCCACCTTCTCCTCGGCGCCGCGTGCCGCCGCCTGGCGCTGGTCGTCGAAGGAGGCCGCGACATGGCCGGCGGCCAGCAGGATGCGG
>DASQVL010000749.1:0-2390 GCA_035640795.1 Crenalkalicoccus sp.
CCGGGGCGCCGGGACCGGTGCCGACCAGCAGCACCGCGCCCTCCGGCTCCGGCAGCAGCGCGGCCTGTCCGGCGCGGCCCTGGAAGCCCGCGGCGGCGGCGGCGCCAGCCAGGCCGGGGGGCGGCGGCATGCCTTCCGCGAGCGGAACAGCCATGATCGAGCGGGATTCCCGGCGCGGCGCGCGCCGGAGCCTGACCTTCAGCATGCGAGGCCGGAGGGGAAGGGCGGCGCCCTTCCCCTCACGCTCCCCGGTTCTCCAGGCGGTCCGGGGCGCCGAGCCCTGGCGGGGAGTCCAGGCACCCATCGACGATGCTCGCATCGTCGATGGGACCGGGCCGAGGGGCAGCTTCCCTCCGCCCCACAGCCGGACACAGCCGGGACGCCGCCGTCACCAAGGCTCAGCCCTCGTGATGCTCCGCCACCAACCGGTCGAGCAGCCGCACGCCGAAGCCGGTCGCGCCCTTGGCCGCCAGCGGCAGGTCCTTGGTCGCCCAGGCCGTCCCGGCGATGTCGAGATGCGCCCAGGGCAGGTGCCCCTGCCTGGTGTCCACGAAGCGCAGCAGGAATTGCGCCGCGCTGATCGAGCCGCCGGGCCGGCCGCCGACATTCTTCATGTCGGCGATCTCCGACTTCAGCATCTTGTCGTAGCCCTCGCCCATCGGCATGCGCCAGAGCGGCTCGGCGGTCGCCCGGCCGGCCGCGGTCAGCTGCTGCGCGAGCTCGTCATCGTTGCTGAACAGGCCGGCGTGCTCGTGGCCGAGCGAGACGATGATGCCGCCGGTGAGCGTGGCGAGGTCCACGATCAGCCGCGGCGCGAAGCGGTCCTGCACGTACCAGAGCAGGTCGGCGAGGACGAGGCGGCCTTCCGCATCGGTGTTGATCACCTCGACGGTCAGGCCGCTCGCCGTCTTCACCACGTCGCCCGGACGCTGCGCGCTGCCGGAGGGCATGTTCTCGACCAGGCCGATCAGGCCGACCACATCGGCCCTGGCGCGGCGGCCGGCGAGCGCCGCCATGGCGCCGACCACGGCGGCGGCGCCCGCCATGTCCCACTTCATGTCCTCCATGCCCTGCGCCGGCTTGATGGAGATGCCGCCGGTGTCGAAGGTGACGCCCTTGCCGAGCAGGGTGACCGGCTTCGTCTTTCGCTTGCCGCCCTCCTTGTTGCCGGAGGCGCCGTGCCACTGCATCACCACCATGCGGGGCTCGTTGACGCTGCCCTGCGCGACGCCGAGCAGCGCGCCGAAGCCGAGCTTCCGCATCTCCTTGGGCCCGAGGATCTCCACCTCCACACCGAATTTCTCGAGGGCGCGGGTGCGCTCCGCCATCTCCTCCGGCGTCAGCACGTTGGGCGGCTCGGAGACCAGGTCCCGGGCGATGAACACGCCCTCCGCCACCGCGCGCAGCGGCGCGAAGGCGGATTTCGCCGCGCCGTTCTCGGCGGCGGCGAGGGCGACGCGCTCGAGCTTCGGCTTGTCCTCCTCCTTCTCCTGGGTGCGGTAGCGGTCGAAGCGGTAGCTGCGCAGCAGCACGCCCTGGCCGAGCGCGGCGGCGAGCGGCGCCGCCAGGGCCTCCCCCGCCACCACCGCCTCGCGCTCCGCGGAGATCAGCGGGTAGAGCGCGCCGCCTGCGGCCTCGGCGGCCTCGGGCGTCAGCTCCTCGGCCTTGCCGAGGCCGATGGCGACGACGCGGTTCGGCCCGGCCTCCCCGCCCGTCATGGCCGGCGCCCAGATCGTGCAGCTCTGCCCCTTGCGGCCCTTGAAGCCCGCGGCGGCGAGGGCGCGGTCGAGCGCGCCGCCAGTCGCCTCGTTCATCGCCTGATGCAGGCCGGCCGGCGGTGCATCCTCGGCGACCGGCAGCACCAGGGCGCCGGCGCGCGGCAGGGCGGGCTTCACGAAGGCGATGTCGAGCATGCGCGGGAGATCCTGGCGGTACGGAAGGCCCGCGACGATAACACCGGCGCGGCGCGCCGCCAGTTGGCGCCCGCCCGGGCCGGCGTTAAGCCGCGCCGATGGAACGCACGGAGGTGCTCGCCCGCGGCGAGCTGGCGCGCGCGGCGGCGCTGTTGCGCGCGGGTGCGCTGGTCGCGCTGCCGACCGAGACGGTCTATGGCCTCGGCGCCGATGCGCGCAATGCGCGAGCGCTGGCCGCCGTCTTCGCCGCCAAGGGAAGGCCGCATTTCAACCCGCTGATCTGCCACTACGCGACGGCGGAGGCGGCCTTCGCCGATGTCGTCGCGGATGCGCGGGCGCGGGCGCTGGCCGCCCGCTTCTGGCCGGGGCCGCTGACCCTGGTGCTGCCGCGGCGGCCGGACTGCGCGGTGGACCTGCTGGCCGGGGCAGGGCTGGAGACGCTCGCGGTGCGCGTGCCGGCGCACCCGCTGGCGCTGG
>DASQVL010000750.1:0-2855 GCA_035640795.1 Crenalkalicoccus sp.
AGCGCGGCCAGCGCCGAGCCAAGCGCCGCCGCATCACCGGGCGGCGTCGCCATGCCGCAGGGCCCCTCCGCCAGCAGCCGCGCCGCCCGCCCGGGCAGGTTGGCGACCACGGGCAGACCGGCCGCCAGGTAGTCCATCAGCTTGTTGGGCGAGGTCCATTCGGTGAAGGCGGCGACGGGCGCCAGGCACTGCACGCCGATCTGCGCGCCGGCCAGCAGCGCGGCCAGCTGCGGCTTGGGCAGCGGGTCAAGGAAGCTCAGATTGTCGAGGCCGAGGCAGGCGGCGCGCGCCATCAGCCGCGTCTTCTCCGCCCCCTCTCCCACCAGCAGCAGGCGCACCCGCCGCTCTCCGGCGCGGCGCAGCCAGAGGGCGGCGTCCAGAAGCTGGTCCAGCCCGTTGGCTGCGCCATGCGCGCCGGCATAGACGGCCAGCGCCTCCCAGCTCGCCGCCCCCTCCGGCCGCCAGGGCGGGATCCGCGGCCCGAACAGGTCGAGGTCGCAGCCATTGGGGACGACATGCACCCGCGCCGGATCCGCGCCGCGGGCGATCGCCGTCGTCGCCATGCCCTCGGAAAGGGCGATGACGGCCGCCGCGCCCCGGCAGGCGGCGGTGGCGAGCGCGCCCATGGCCGCCCAGCTCACCGGGCCGCCGATGCCCATGGCGCGCGGCAGCTCCGGCCAGGGGTCGCGGATCTCGAAGATGAAGGGGGTGCCGCGCAGCGCTCGGGCAGTGAGGGCCGGCAGCGCGACGGTGAGCGGGGTGGAGCTGGCGATCACCGCGTCCCAGCCCCCGCGGGCGGCGAGCGGCGTGGCGCGCGCCGCGAAGCGCAGGAAGGCGCCGGCCCGCTCCGCCGTCCCCTGGGCGTTGCCGCAGGGGATGTCGTATTCCACGACATGAACCGGGCCGACCCGGCCCTCCCGCCTCCGGCCGGCGAAGGGGCCCTCCAGGCCGGTGATCGCGCCGGCATAGCGGCCGCAGGCCAGCGTCACCGCATGGCCGCGGGCGGCGAGCGCCCGGGCCAGGGCGTGGCTGCGCGTCGCCGTCGCCCCGGCCGGCGTGGAGTAGTGCTGATGCAGGTAGAGCAGGCGCATCAGCCGCGGCAGGCGTCGCGGATGACCTCGATCACCTGATCCTGCGCGGCGGGGGAGAGCCCGCTGCCGGAGGGCAGGCAGAGCCCGCGCTCGAAGAGGCCGGCGGCGACGACACCGCCGGCATGCGGCGCGCCGCGGAAGACCGGCTGCAGGTGCAGCGGCTTCCAGACCGGGCGGCTCTCGATGCCGGCCGCGGCCAGGGCGCGGCGCACCGTCTCGCGGTCGGTCCCGGCGCGGCAGGGGTCGAACAGGATCACGCTCAGCCAGCGCGTGCTGCGGCCCCAATTGGGCTCCGGCATGAAGGAGATGCCGGGCAGCTCGCCCAGCGCCTGCACATAGCGGTCGAAGATGGCGCGGCGCGCGGCGACGCGGGCCGGCAGGGTCGGCAGTTGGGCGAGGCCGACGGCGGCCAGGATGGAGGAGAGGCCGTAGGAGAAGCCGGTCGTCTCATGCTGGTAGTGCGGCGCCGGCTCCTTCGCCTGGGTCGCCAGGTGGCGCGCCTCCAGGATCGGGCCCGGCTCGTCCGCGGCCAGCGCCCCGCCGCCGCCCGCGGTGACGATCTTGTTGCCGTTGAAGCTGAAGGCGGCGAGCCGGGCGCCGCGCCCGGCATGGCGGCCGCGATGCGTGGCGCCCAGCGCCTCCGCGCTGTCGCACAGCACGGGCACGCCCCAGCGGTCGCAGGCGTCCCGGATGGCATCGAGCTCGCAGCACTGGCCGAACAGGTCCACCGGCACCACCGCGCGCGGCAGCCGGCCGCGTCGGCCGGCGCGGGCGAGTTCCCGTTCGAGCAGCTCCGGGTCGAGGCCCCAGGAGGCGGGCTCGACATCCAGGAAGCGCGGCCGGGCGCCCATCTGCACGGCGGGCGCGATGGTCGCGACGAAGGTCAGGGTGGTGGTCCAGACCTCGTCCCCCGCCTCCAGCCCCAGCACGCGGTAGCCAAGGTGGAGCGCCGCGGTGCCGGAGGAGACGGCCAGGACGTGGCCGAAGCCGGTCGCCTCGGCGATCGCGCGCTCGAAGGCCGCGGGCACCGGGCCGGCGGGGGCGACCCAGCCGGAATCCAGGGTCTCGCGCAGGGCGGCCAGCTCGCCGCCCGCCAGGTGCGGCGGGGAGAGCGGCAGGCGGATGGCGGAGGGGACAGGCCAACCATGGCGTGCCGAAGCGAAGGGCAACACCATGGAGGACGCAGACGCGTGGTGGGCAGGGGCCATCGGTTGACCACGCATTAATGCCGCTTCCGTATTAGGTCCGTTCAGGGATCGATTTCAAGGCTCCATTGTGGATATCTATTGCATATCAACCTACACGCGACTCGGAACGCAGATTTGGCCCTGACCGCCCGGTGGGCCCGCCGATGCCCGGGGCGGCTGCCGGGCCGGATGCGAGCCTGCCCCGCCTGCCGGGGCCGCTGCGGGTTGCCAGGCCCGGCCGGCCGGGCCGAGAGTTGCGCCAGGCCACAAAATGAGGAAACGGCATGCGCCCCCTGACGCTGATCGCCGGGCTGCTCGTCCCCGGCCTGCTCGCCGCCAGCGTGCTCGCCGCCAGCCTGGCCGGCGCCGCCGAGCTCGCCCTCTCCGCCAACGACAACAAGATGGTGCTAGAGAACGGCGTCACGAAGACGGTGCGCAACCCGCCGCCGGACACCCTCTCGGTCATCGATCTCGCCGCCCAGCCGCCAGCGCTGCGGGCGGAGATCGAGGTGCCGGCGAGCGTGGTCGGCCCGCCGATCTCGGTCGCCATCACGCCCGACCAGCGGCTCGCCCTGGT
>DASQVL010000751.1:0-8229 GCA_035640795.1 Crenalkalicoccus sp.
GGGCTTCACCGTCTCGAAGGCCCAGATCCCGGTCTGGAAATCCGTGCCCGTCCGCCCGAAGCCGCGGAAGGCGGGGTCGAGCGGCTTGTCCGTCTGCCGGTCCGCCGGGTGGGCGTAGCGGCCGGCGGCATTGGCCTGCCACAGCTCGACCAGCGCATCGCGCACCAGCGCACCGGCGCCGTCGAAGATGCGGCCCTCCACGCGGATGCGCTCGCCCCGCGTCTCCGGGCCGAGCATCGTGGCGCCGAGTTCCTGCTCGAAGATGTCGAAGCCGGCCTGGCGCGGGATCAGGCCGATATGGACATAGGGGCCGGCGGTCTGGGAGGGCGTCTCTGGCAGATAGCCGAGCGCCGGGGTGGGATCGGTGCTCATCGCCTCAGCTCCCCTGCAGCTTGTTCTCGAACAGCGTGGAGCGGCGGCCGCGCAGCACGATGTCCCAGCGATAGGCGAGGGTGTCGAGCGGCACGGAGGCGCCGAGGTCGAGGGCGGCCACCAGCCGCTCCCGCGCCGCCGGGTCGGGGATGGTCGCCAGGATGCTGTCGTGGCGGATCAGCGGGTCGCCCTCGAAGTACATCTGGGTGATCAGCCGCTGCGCCCAGCCGCTGCCGAAGACGGAGAAATGGATGTGCGCGGGGCGCCAGTCATTCACCCGGTTGCGGTAGGGATAGGGGCCGGGCTTGACGGTGCGGAAGGCGTAGCGGCCCTCGGCATCGGTGATCGTCCGGCCGCAGCCGCCGAAATTCGGGTCGATCGGCGCGTCGAAGCGGTCGTTGCGGTGACGGTAGCGGCCGGCCGCATTGGCCTGCCACACCTCCACCAGCACGCCGGCGACGGGGCGCGCGGTGCCGTCCAGCACGCGGCCATGGAGGAGGATGCGCTCGCCGATCGGCGCGCCGCCCTCCCGCGCGTAGTTGCGCACCAGGTCGTTGTCGAGCGGGCCGAGTTCGGAGGGGCCGAAGAGCGGACCGGTCACCTCCGAAAGGCTGTTCTGCAGCGACCAGAGCGGCAGGCGGGGCGAGCGATAGGCGCTGGTCTTGTAGGTCGGCGCGAAGGCCGGCGGGTGTGCCGCCGGGTCGCGCTGGATGAACTCGCTGTCGGGGTTCATGGCGGTGCGTCCCCTCACGCCGCGGCGGCGAGCGGGGTTTCGGGCAGGCCGAGCATGGCGCGCGCCTGCTTTGCGGTCGCGACCGGCCGCCCGTGTTCCTCCGCCATCCGCGCCACCTGCGCGACCAGCGCGGCGTTGGAGGGCGCCAGCGTGGTCCGGTCCATGCGGATGTTGTCCTCGAGCCCGGTGCGGCAGTGCCCGCCCATCTCCAGCGCCCAGGATGCCACCTCGAACTGGTGGCGGCCGATGCCGGCGGCGGTCCAGGTGGCGCCCGGCAGCAGCTCGCGCAGCTTCGCCACCTCGAATTCCAGGATGTCGCGCCGCGCCGGCAGGGCGTGCTTCACGCCGAAGACGAACTGCACATGCGGCGGCGGGGAGATCAGCCCCTCGGCGACCAGGTCGGCCGTGTTGTAGAGCATGGCGAGGTCGAAGACCTCGATCTCCGGCTTGATGCCGAGGTCGCGCATGCGCGTGGCGAGGGTGCGCACGAAGTCCGGCGGGTTCTCGTAGACGATGGTCGGGAAGTTCACGCTGCCCGTCGCCAGGCTCGCCATATCCGGCTTCAGATGCAGCATGGAGCCGCGCGCCTCCAGCGCCCGGCCGCGGCCGCCCGTGGAGAACTGCACGATGATGTCCGGGCAGTGCCTGCGGATGCCCTCCTGGAAGGCGGCGAATTTCTCCGGGTCGCTGCTCGGCGTCTCGTCCGCGTTGCGCACATGCACGTGCACCAGGGCGGCGCCGGCCTCGTAGGCCGCGTGGGTGCTCTCGATCTGCTCGGGGACGGTCACCGGCAGTGCCGGGTTGTCCTTCTTGCGCGGCACGGAGCCGGTGATGGCGACGGAGATGATGCAGGGCTCTGCCATGGGATCCTCCCTCGGGGTTCGATCGGTTGCGGCGCGCCTCAATGGCCGAGTGCCGCGGCGCCCGCGCCTGTGCGGGCCTCCTCCGGATAGGCGATGCGCTTGATCGCCAGCGCCGCCGCGGCGACCAGGCCGGGGATGGCGACGATGGCGAAGATGGTGGCGAAGTCGAGCTGCCGGCGCGACAGCTCGGCGACGAGGAAGGAGCCGGCCACGCCGCCGAAGCGGCCGAGGCCGAGCATCCAGGCGACCCCCGTCGCCCGCCCCTGGGTCGGGTAGAAGCCGGCGGCCAGCGCGGGCAGCGAGGACTGCGCCGTGTTCATGATGGTGCCGGCCAGCAGCACCACCAGCGTCAGCAGCGCCAGCGTGCCCGCGCTGCGGCCGATCGCCCAGACCGCGACGGCGGTCAGCGCGAAGCAGGTGGCGATCACGGTGTTGCCGTTGAAGCGGTCCATCAGCCAGCCGGAGAGGATCGCGCCGATGCCGCCCAGCGGGAACAGCGCGGTGATCAGCGCCGCCGTCTGCGGATCCAGCCCGGCATCGCGGAACAGGATCGGCATCCAGTTGATCAGCGCGTAGAAGATGACGAGGCCCATGAAGTAGGCCAGCCAGAGCATCACCGAGCCGAGCAGGTAGTCGCGCGAGAGCACCAGGCCGAGGCCCGTGCGCCGGGCCTCCGCCGGCGGCACCGGCTCGGCCAGGGTGAAGGCGCTGGCCTCCGCGGCGGTCGGGGAGATCCGGCGCAGCACGCGGCGGATGCGCTCCGCGGGCTGGCCCTTCGCCACCATGTAGCGCACCGATTCCGGCATCAGCGCCAGCAGCAGGACGGCGAGCGTCAGCGGCACGACGCCGCCGAGCAGCAGCACGCTCCGCCAGCCCCAGTGCGGGATCATCCAGGCGGCGAGGAAGCCACCGCAGGCCGCGCCCAGCGGGAAGCCGCAGAACATCGCGTTGGTCAGCGTGGCGCGCCGGCCTTCCGGGCAGTACTCGCTCATCAGCGTGACCGCGTTCGGCATGGCGGCGCCCAGGCCGAGCCCGGTGACGAAGCGCCAGACGACCAGCTGGTCGAGGCTTCCGGCGAAGGCGGAGGCGAGGCAGGCCGCGCCGATCAGCGCGACGGAGCCGGTGAGCACCGTCTTGCGCCCCAGCCGGTCCGCGAGCGGACCCGCCGCGAGCGCGCCGAAGGCCAGGCCGAACAGCGCGGCGGAGAGCACCGGGGCGAGCGCCGGCCGCGGCACGCCCCATTCGGCGACGAGGGAGGGCGCAATGTAGCCGATCGCCGCCGTGTCGAATCCGTCCAGCAGCACGACGCAGAAGCAGAGCGCGAAGACCCGCCATTGGAAGGCCGAGAAGGGATGCGCGTTCAGGAAAGCCTGCACGTCGAGGCTGCGGCCGTTCGCCATCTGCGTCCTCCCCGGCCACCCCACCGCGGCGGCGGGCGGCCGTGCCGTTCCGTCGCGAACGTGGCGATCGCGGCTGCGGTTCACCCGCTACTCCAGCGTAATGCCGCGGCTGCGGATCAGGTCGCCCCATTTCGCGCTCTCGGCCGAAAGGTAGGGCGCGAACTCCTCCGGCGTGCCGGGGGTGGGCAGGATCGCGTTCTGCCGCAGGCGCTCGACCAGCTCGGGGTCCCGCATCGCCGCGGCGAGGGCGGCCGCCAGCCTGGCGCGCACCGGCTCCGGCGTGGCGGCGGGGGCGAGCAGGGCGAAGTCGGAGGTCGCCTCGAAGCCCGGGAAGCCGGACTCGGCGATGGTCGGCACCCCGGGTGCCTGGGGCAGGCGCTCCCGCGTGCTGACGCCGAGTGCCAGGATCTTCCCGTCGGCCATCAGGGGCAGCGCCGTCACCGCGTCCACGAAGGCCATCTCCACCTCGCCGGTGACCAGAGCCTGCACCGCCGGAGCGCCGCCGCGATAGGTGACGTTCTGCACATCGACGCCGGCGGAGCGGAGGAAGAGTTCGGTCGCCAGATGGGCCGAGGAGCCGGCGCCGGAGGAGGCGTAGCTCATCTTCCCCGGCATGGCCTTCGCCCTGGTGATCAGCGCGGCGATGTCGGGCGTGCCGAGCTTCGGGTTGACGCAGAGGAAGATGGGCGCGACCGCGATGCGGCCGATCCCGGCGAAGGCCTTGTCGTCGTCGTAGCCGCGCTGCGGGAAGAGGTGCCGCGCCATCGCGTAGGTGGAATTCACGCCGAGCAGCAGCGTGTAGCCATCCGGCCGCGCGCGGGCGACCGAGGCATGGCCGATGGTGCCGGAGGCGCCGGGGCGGTTGTCCACCACGACATTGCCCTCGAGCTCCTTCGAAAGCTGCTGGGCGAGGACGCGCGCCACGAAATCGGTGGAACCGCCGGGCGCCCAGGCGACGACGATGGTGACGGGGCGGTTGCCCGGATAGCCGTCCGGGCCGGTGGCGCGCTGGGCCGCGGCGTCGGGCGGGACGGCCAGCGCCGTGCCGAGCAACGCCGCGAGGGCGCCTGCACCGAGGCTGCGTCGGCTGATGGACATGCTGCTTCCTCCTCTCCTGCCGCCCGTCCCGGGTTCTGCCCGCCCGTGCTGCTTCAGGCCTGCTGATACGGGCCCGGCTGCTTCGGGGCGCCCCAAGATTGGCGTTGACATGAACGTACCAGATAGTTCATTAAGGGCGCAAGAGGGAAATCGGTGCGAGGCAGGGCATGCTGCCCGTCGCCCGCCGAACGAGGGAGGTCCGAGAATGCGCTACGACACCTGGCCCGCGGTGCAGGCCGGCCTGATCGGCGCCGGCATCCAGGGCTCGCGCACCCCCGCGCTGCATGAGCGCGAGGGGGCGGAGCAGGGGCTGCGCCTGATCTACCGGCGCATCGACCTCGAGCGCCTCGGCCTCGGTCCGGAGGCGCTGCCCGAGCTGCTGACCGCGGCCGAGCGGATGGGCTTCGCCGGCCTCAACATCACCTATCCCTGCAAGCAGGCGGTCCTCCCGCTGCTCGACGAGCTGTCCGAGGAAGCGCGCGCCCTCGGCGCGGTGAACACCGTGGTGCTGCGCGACGGCAGGCGGGTCGGGCACAACACCGACCTCTCCGGCTATGCCGAGGCATTCCGCCGCGGCCTGCCGGACGTGCCGCGCGGCCGCGTGGTGCAGATCGGCGCCGGCGGCGCGGGTGCCGCGGTGGCGCATGCGGCGATGCGCCTCGGCGTGGACCGGCTGACGGTCTTCGACACGGAGAAGGCGCGGGCGGCGCAGCTCGCCGCCGACCTGGTCGCGCGCTACGGCGCGGGGCGCGCCGCGGCGGCCGCGGAGCTCCCCTCCGCCATGGCCGAGGCCGATGGCGTGATCAACGCGACCCCGGTCGGCATGGCGAAGTTCCCCGGCTCCCCGCTGCCCGCGACGCTGCTGCGGCCGGCGCTCTGGGTGTCCGACATCGTCTACTTCCCGATCGAGACCGAGCTGCTGCGCGCGGCGCGCGCGGCGGGGTGCCGCACGCTGGGTGGCGGCGGCATGGCGGTGTTCCAGGCCGTCGAGGCCTTCCGCCTGTTCACCGGCATCGCCCCGGATGCGGAGCGCATGCTGCGGCACTTCGCCGCCATGTGACGGCGCGCCCCGCGGCGGGGCCCGGGCGAACGCGACGCCGCACCACCACCAACAAGGAGGAAAACATGTCCGCAACAACGATGTTGGACCACGAGCCACGGGGCACGCACCAGTCGAAGAAGGCCGCGGCGAGCGGCTGGATCGGCTCGGCGCTCGAGTACTACGACTTCTTCATCTACGCGACCGCGGCCTCGCTGATCTTCCCGCAGATCTTCTTCCCCAAGGGCGATCCCACCACCGCCATCGTGGCGTCGCTCGCAACCTACGGCGTCGGCTACGTGGCGCGCCCGATCGGCGCCTTCGTGCTCGGCCACTGGGGCGACACGCATGGCCGCAAGCACGTGCTCATCCTCTGCATGTTCCTGATGGGCTTCTCGACCATGGCGGTCGGGCTGCTGCCCACCTATCAGCAGGTGGGCCTCCTCGCACCGGTGCTGCTCGTTGTGCTGCGGCTGGTCCAGGGCTTCGCGGTGGCAGGCGAGATCTCGGGCGCCAGCTCGATGATCCTGGAGCACGCGCCCTTCGGCCGGCGCGGCTTCTTCGCCAGCTTCAGCCTGCAGGGCGTGCAGGCGGGGCAGATCCTCGCCGCCGCAGTCTTCCTGCCACTCGCCGCCCTGATGCCGACGGAGGCCTTCCAGAGCTGGGGCTGGCGCATCCCCTTCCTGCTCAGCGCCGTCGTCATCCTGGCCGGCTACATCATCCGGCGCGAGGTGGAGGAGACGCCGGCCTTCGCCGAGGAGGGCACGCATGGCGAGATCCCGCGCTCGCCGGTGATCGAGGCCTTCCGCACCGGCTGGGCCGACATGCTGCGCGTGGTCTGTATGGCGCTGATGAACGTCATCCCGGTGGTCGCCAGCATCTTCGGCGCGGCCTATGCGGTGCAGCCGGCCTACGGCATCGGCTTCCAGCCCGAGGTCTATCTGTGGATCCCGATCCTCGGCAACGTCCTGGCGGTGCTGGTCATTCCCATCGTGGGCAACCTCTCGGACCGGATCGGGCGGCGGCCGCCGATCATCATCGGCGCGCTGGGCTCTGGGCTGCTCTCCTTCCTCTATCTCTATGCCATTAGCATCCACAATGTGTGGCTGGCGGTCGCCGCCTCGCTGCTGATGTGGGGAGTGGTGTACCAGGGCTACAACGCGATCTTCCCGAGCTTCTACCCGGAGCTGTTCCAGACCAGGACGCGGGTCTCGGCCATGGCGATCTCGCAGAACATCGGCACGACCATCACGGCGCTGCTGCCGGCGCTCTTCGCCACCGTGGCACCGCCGGGCTCGTCCAACATCCCGCTCACCGTGGGCGCGATCACCTTCGGCGTGACGGCGATCGCCGCCATCGCGGCGCTGACGGCGCGCGAGACCTACCGCATCCACCTGAACGACCTCGGCCGCCCCGGCGCCGTGCCGGTGCCGAAGCCGGACTACGACAGGATGCGGGCGCGGACCCTGGCCGGCACGCCGCTGACCGCGTCCTGAGACCGCGCTGCCGGGCGGTCCGCACGGAGCCCGGCGGCCAGGCCGCCGGGCTCACCGCGTCATACCGAAGTCATCAGGTTCTGACCTGCGCGGCCGGCGAAGCCGGCCGAGGCCGCGACGGGCGCCCATGCACGTTGCGGCGCGACGTGCATGGGGTCCCGAATGCGGCCCGCCGCTTGTGCGGCGAGCCAAGCGCGCGGAGCGCGCGCCGGCGCCTGAGGCATGAAGAGATATCAGTTCCCCCGCTCCGGCTGCAGGTAGCGCAGCACCGCCTCGACGATCATGCGCCGCTGCGCTGCGACGCAGGCCGGGTCCCGCAGGTCGCGGCCGAAGATCGCGCCCAGGGTGTGGCGGTTGGACACGCGGTAGAAGCAGAAGGAGCTGATCAGCATGTGCAGGTCGAGCGGGTCCACGCCGCGGCGGAACACCCCTTCCCGCTCACCGCGCGCGAGCAGGGCGGTGATGGTGCCGATCACCGCCGCGTTGCGCTGCCGGATGGTCTCCGACGACCGGACCTGTCGTCCCTCATGGATGTTCTCGACGCTGACCAGCCGCACGAATTCCGGGTGCGCGGCGTGGTAGTCGAAGGTGACCTCGACCAGCTTCCGCATCGCCTCCGCGGGGGGCAGGTGCTCCAGCCGCAGCGCCTGCTCGGCGTCACGCATGCCGCCGTACTGCTCCTCGAGCACCGCGGCGTAGAGCTGCTCCTTGCCCCCGAAGTAGTAGTAGATCATGCGCTTGGTGGTGCGGGTGCGCGCGGCGATGTCATCCACGCGGCCGCCCGCATAGCCCTTCTCGCTGAACTCGGCGATGGCGGCGTCCAGGATCGCGCGCCTGGTCCGCTCAGGGTCGCGCGGGCGGGGCGGCCTGGCGGCGTCTGCGGCGTCGGGGCGAGGGGTCGTGTCTTCCAGGGGCATCGCATGAACTCTCCGGTCCGTTCACACTTAGCATGGTTTGCGGGTCCGGTGAGGCCGGGGGCGGCTTGGACCTGACCCCGGGGGAACCTGGTCCGCCTGGGTGGCCAGGAAGCTGGTCTGGCGGACATCCCGCTCCGCTGCGGTGGCGGCCGGTCCGCTGTCGGTGAAGGCCGGGTGCAATTGGCGCCCTACGGCCCTTGACCCCATCCCCCCGGGCGACACACGAGACGGATCAGCCCCTCATACGCCCGCAGCATCGCCGCGCGGTCATGGCTCGCCGCCATCAGAAAGGCGCTCTCCGCCCGCCGCGC
>DASQVL010000752.1:0-2243 GCA_035640795.1 Crenalkalicoccus sp.
CCCTGAGGCTCGACTTTGATCGCCGCCTGATGCTCCGCTTCCGCGGCGCCGCGATCACCTCCGATGCGGGACTGCTGGCCTACCGCGAGCTCGACGACGCGCTGGGCCTGACCGCCGCCGCGGGCGCGGCCCTGGCGGACACGCGCACCGGCAAGAACGGCCGGCACGCCCTGGTCGGCCTGCTGCGGCAGTCCGTGTTCGGCCGCCTCGCCGGCTACGAGGACGTGAACGACGCCGAGCGGCTGCGCCGGGATCCGGCGATGCGCTGGGTGGTGGGCGACCGGGCCGTCCGAGAGCCCGCCGCCTCCGCCAGTCAGATGGGCCGCTTCGAGACGGAGTGGCTGACCCGGCCGGAGAACCTGACCGCGCTCGCCGACCTTCCCGGCCGCTGGATCGACACCGTGCATGCCCGCCGCGCGCCGCGGATCGTGGTGTTGGACATGGACTCGAGCGAGAGCCCGACCCACGGCGAGCAGGAGGGCAGCGCCTACAACGGCCACTTCGCCTGCACCTGCTACCACCCACTCTTCGTGTTCAACCAGTTCGGCGACCTGGAGCGGTGCGCGCTCAGGCCGGGCAATGTCCACTCCGCCGACGGCTGGCGCGCGGTGCTGGAGCCGGTGGTGGCACGCTACCGGGGCAAGGTGAAGCACCTCTACTTCCGCGCGGACGCCGCCTTCGCCGGGCCCGAGATCTACGAGTTCCTCGAAGCCCAGGGCGTGAAGTACGCGATCCGGCTGCCGGCCAACCGGGTGCTGCAGGAGAGCATCGCCTTCCTGCTCCGGCGCCCGGTCGGTCGGCCGCCGCACGAGGTGCGTCGCTTCCACGCCAGCTTCAGCTACCGGGCCGGATCATGGACCAAGCCGCGCCGGGTCGTGGCCAAGGTCGAGTGGCACCCCGGCGAGCTCCTGCCGCGGGTCGGCTTCCTGGTCACGAACCTGATGCGGCCGGCGGAGAGCGTGGTCGCCTTCTACAACCACCGCGGCACGGCGGAGCAGTGGATCAAGGAGGGCAAGGCGGCGGTCCGGTGGACCCGGCTGTCGTGCCGCGGCTTCGCCGCCAACGCCGTCCGGCTGCAGCTGCATGCGCTCGCCTACAACCTCGGCACCTTCCTGCGGACCCTGGCGCCGCCCGAAGGGGTGGAGCGGTGGACGCTGACCACCCTACGGGAGAGGCTGATCAAGATCGGCGCCAAGGTGGTGAGCCATGGCCGCTACGTCACCTTCCAGATGGCGGAGGTGGCGGTACCGCGGCGGCTGTTCGCGGAGGTGCTGTGGCTCATCGGCCGGCTGCGGGCGCCGCTGGCACCGGCGTGAGGACGGTTCGCGGCGGGTGGAGGGGCAAGCGACGGGAGAGGTGTGCCTCGATGGACCGAAGACGGCGATTTTCCGGCCCGCGGAGCCGGCAATCTATCGGGCCAACGGCCTTCGGCGACATCCGCGCCCGAATTGGACGGTTGCACAGGCGCAAACGGGTGCACCCTGCCACTTACAACCCCGGGCATCCTGGGAATGTCGGTTCAGCTAGCGCCGGGCCTTGGCAGGCCCGGCGGCCCCCCGCGCCCTGGCGAGGGTCCCGCGGAGATCGCGGCGCCATTCCATCGGGTCCGGAGGAGGGTCGGCCTCGGCGTGCCGGACCTGGCGGCGGAGCCATGCGGCGACGCTGGGCGGGACGCCGGGGCCGCCTTCGCTGAACCAGTATTCGATGGCCGCGCGGTGGGTGCCGAGCTTGCGTGCGATCCACCTCTGGCTGCGGTCCAGCGCCACGAGTGCGGCGTCAAACTCCTCCCGGTCCATCAGCGGCGCGCGCGGCACGGCGATCCCCTCCGCGTTCATGGCCGGAAGCACGAGGCGAGCCCCCACCCGTAAGGCTGGCAGACGACGGGCGGCGGCGGCCCCGGAATGATATAGGCCCGTAGCGGCGGCGCATAGACTGGTGGCAGGGCATAGACCCAGCCGGGCGGCGGGTAGGGCTGCGCGGCAGGGGCCGCCCTGTATATATTTCCTGAAGTTCCTCCGCACCACCAAAGGAAATCCCGTCTGAAATAACATTATCTAACCCCATCATTAGGGCCAGGGTTGTCACAAACTCTCCACATCGGTCATTTATCTTGTCCATAGCTTCAGCGACGGCATGAGGAGGCAAACATCTCGAGCTGCTCGTCAGTGCTTGGTACAAGGTCATAGACGCTAACCGCCAGGGGTCGGTTCAATTGAAGAGATAGGGCGGTCGCACTAGTGATT
>DASQVL010000753.1:0-4454 GCA_035640795.1 Crenalkalicoccus sp.
GCCGGCCCGCCTCCGCGTCGGCCAAGTAGAGGTCACACAGGTCCGCCACGGTGGCGGCCTCGCGCTTCGCCCGCTTGTCGGCCGCGGGATCGGTCCCCTCCACCCGGGCCGCCGTCAGCACGGCCAGCGCCTTCTCCCGCGCCATGTCGGGCGTCCAGGGCGCGCCGTGCGTCCCGATGGTGAAGCGGCGCTGGCGGCCTTGGGCGGTGCGGAACATGACAAAGTAGGACACGGACCGTCCCGCGCGGCGCCGCGCGCCGAAGCCCGGCACGGCGCCCGGGCCACCGTCGAAGATTTCGGAGTGAGGCGCCAGCGCCCGCACCTCGCGCAGCCCGATCCGCTTCCGCTCCGCCGCCATTGCCGCGTCCCTCGCCGCTGTTACCCCAGGGCTCCGGGGTAACAGCGGGGTAACAGGTCCGGGCGTTACCCCGCAAGCGGAAGCGTAACGGAACACCCCAGATCAACGGCCAAAGCGTTGTCTTCGTCCACCATCGCGAAGCCGTGCAAACAAGCGCGTTTGCCAATCAGTGCCCTCCGAAGGCAAAGGTCGCACGTTCGAATCGTGTCGGGTCCGCCAATCCCTTCCAGGCACTTGGGCCGGTGTCGCCAAGGCCATGGTCGGCCTGGATGGCCGACAGGCAACGCCTTGCTGCGCCTTCCTTCATCGCCCGCGACGGGATCGGCATCGTCGATGCGGCGATCGGCTGCGTGGGCGTCACGCAGATCCAGGATCTGTCGGCGCGTCCTGCCGCATCGGCCGCCATCTCCGTCACCCCTGCGCGATCCGGCCGCTCCGCCACTGGCAACTGTCGCAGCCGGCTGCATCTCACTCCATCGGCGCGCCAGCCAGCCGGCGCGGCTGGTCCGGAGAAGCGTCCCCATGACCCCCCCTCGAAGGGTTCTGCTGACCGGGCTGACCGGCTTGCTCGCCCTGGCCGCTGGCTGCACTCCCCCGCCGCCCGGCTACCCCGCCTCGCTGCCGCCCGATGCCGTGCAGGGCGCGGGCGACCCGACGCGGGCGGCGATCGTTACCGCCGCCGGCGTGTTCGGGGACCCGGCGAGCGTCGCCGGCAACCCGGTCTCCGCGGCGCGCGCCGTGGCGATGTACGAATACCTGGCCGTCGAGATCCCCACCGGCCCGCGCTGGCGCGAATTCTCGCCCCTGGTGGGCCCGGAACTGGTGGAGGGCCGGGCCGAGCTGCGCGCCGCGCTCGGCATCGCGCCGGACGCGCCGCCGCAGGAGGTGATCGACCGCCTGTTCGCCGCCTCCCGCGCGCTGCAGGCGGGCGACGTGGCGGCGGCGGAACGCATCCTCTCGCCGCCCGTCTTCGTCCCCGGCGGCCGCCCGCTGATCGAGCGCCTGGCCGCGCTGCCCTTCCTGCCGAAGGTGAGCTTCGCCGCCAACCGCACCCAGCAGGAGATGATCCGGGTGGACCAGCAGGGCCGCTTCCGCGGGGGCGGGGGGATGCGTTTCTGAGGGGCGCGGGCGCACCCCCGGCCCGCGATCGCCCCGAGCATGCCCACCGCAGGGGGGCATGCCCGAGCGTCAGGCGCAGGCTACGCCGTCGCCAGCAACAGCACGCCGCCGCAGATCAGGCCGAGCGCGGCGAGCTTCTGCGGCCCGAGCGCCTCGCCGAAGGCGAGATGGCCGATCAGCGCGATCGCCAGGTAGCTCGCCGCCGTGCAGGGCAACGCCACGCTCATCGGGATGCGCCGTAGCGCCAGGATGTAGAGCAGCGCCGCGCCGCCATAGCAGGCGAGGCCGATGATGGTGGCCGGCCGGAACAGCTGCGCGACGAAGCCGCCATCCATCACGGCGCCCGACTTCAACAGCACCTGCCCGGCGAGCGAGGTGCAGATGGCCGCGGCGAGCGCGACCCAGTACCCGGTCACCGCGACACCTCCGCCGCCTCGCGGGCCGGCTGTTCGGCGGCCGGCCCGATCGCCTCCCGCACCACCCCCTGCGGCTTGCCGTTGGCCGAGAGGAAGGCGCGGCCGACATACTCACCGAGCACGCCCAGGATGACGAACTGCACGCTCGCCAGCAGCAGCATCACCGTCATGGTGGAGGCCCAGCCGGAGGGCGTGCCGCGGGTCATCGCCTCCATCACGACCGCGATGGCGCCGACCAGGCCGCAGAGGCCCATCAGCACGCCGACCAGCACGGCGAGGCGCAGCGGCAGGACGGAGAAGTTGGTGGCGAGGTTCAGCCAGAGCAGCACGAGGCGCTTCAGCGTGTAGTTGCTGCGCCCTTCCATGCGCGGCAGGTGCGCCACCTCGATGCTGTCGATGCGCTGGGTCACCTGCATGACCAGCCCGTCCACATAAGGGTAGGGGCCGCGGTAGCGCGTGACCTCCCGCACCACCAGCGCGCTCACGCAGCGGAAGGAGGAGAGATAGAGGCCCCGCGGCTTGTCCAGCAGCCGGTCGGCGGCCCAGTTGGCGAAGCGGCTGCCCAGGTTGCGCCAGGCCGCGTGCTTCTTCTCGGCATAGCGGGTGTAGACCACGTCCCAGCCGCCGAGGCGCGCATGGTCGTAGAGGCGTACCACCTCCTCCGGTGGGTTCTGCAGGTCGTCGTCCATGGTGATGACATAGGCCCCGCGGGCGTGGCGCAACCCGGTCATGACCGCGTTGTGCTCGCCGTAATTCCGCGCATGCTCCAGGTAGGTGATCGGCACGGTGGCGCGCGCCGCGAGCTCCCGGCACACATCGCCGGAATTGTCCGGGCTGCCGTCATTCACCAGCACGATCTCGATGCCACCGGAGGGGCGCAGGGCGGAGAGCGCCTCCACCAGGGCACCGACGGTCGCGGCACCGCGATAGACCGGCACGACGATGCTGAGGCCGACCGGGTGTCGGGACAGGGGGCCCGGCTGCGGGTGGTCCATGAACCTCTCCAGGTCAGGAGCGGGCGGCGAGGGCGAGCACCGAGCCGCCCGCCGGGAAGCGCAGGCCGAGCGCGCCGAGTCGCCGCTCCAGCGCCGTCGCGGCGTGCAGGCTGCGGTCGAGCCAGGGCGGGAAGGTGGCGACATCCGAGCGATGGTCGGGCGCGCGCGCCAGCAGCTTGCGCTGCACCGCCATCAGGGGCAACAGCAGCGCGTTCCAGTAGCCGAGGCGGAGCGGCCGGAACCCGGCCTCGAGCAGCGCCGCGCGCGCGCCGCCCAGGGTGAATCGCCGCGTATTGTGCACGCGCACGTCATGTGCCGAGCGCAGCCAGGCGAAGGCCGGCAGGTTGAGGATCAGCTGCCCGTCCGGGGCGAGCACGCGGCGCATCTCGGCGAGCGCCTGCGGCGGCTCGGCGGCGGCGTGGCATAGCACGTCCAGGCTTATCACCGCGGCGAAGCGCGCCTCCCCGAAGGGCATGGCGGTGACCGAGCCGCAGGCGACCGGCGCGCCGGATTTCGTGCGCGCCCGGGCGGCGGCGGCGGGGTTGTACTCCAGGCCAAACGCCGCAACTTCCGGTCTCGTCCGGCGCAGCCGCGCCAGGAAGCCGCCGGTGCCGCAGCCGGCATCCAGCACCGGGCCGGAGAGCGTGCCGGGCAGTAGGTCCAGCACCCGCGCATGCAGGGCGTGGTACCACCACATCCCGTCCTCCGCGGCGTCCATCAGGGCGTATTCGGCGGGTTCCACGCGCGCGTTCTGACCGAGTCATTGCCTCGCCACAAGCCGGCGCGCGGAACAAGGGCGCGAGCGATGCCGCATGCCGGCCGCAATCCCGGGCGAGACTTGGCATACATCCCGCGATGACCTCCCCCGACCTGCCGCCAGTGACCCGGGTCTCGAGCCCGGCCGTGCCCGCCCTCGCACGCCGGGCGCTGCCCGCCCTTGCCCTGATGCCGGCGATGCTGCTGCTGGCGGTGGTTCTGGCGCCGCCGCTCAACCACGACGTGGCGGCGGTGCTGGCCTTCACGCGGCGCTGGCTGGGCGGCGAGGCGCTCTACCGCGACCTGGTGGACGTCAACCCGCCGCTGGTTTTCCTCCTGAACCTGCCGGCGGCGGCCGTGGGCGCAGCGCTGCCCGGCGCCGAGGTGCCGGTGCTGCAGGCCTGCCTGCTCGGCTGGGTGGCGCTCTCGGTCGGGCTGGCGCTCAGGCTGCTGGAGCGCGCGGGGCCGGTGGAGGGCGCGGCGCTGACCGCCGGCCTGCCCGCGCTGGCGCTGGCCGCCGGCTACGATTTCGGCCAGCGCGAGCACCTGATGGCGGTGGGCGCGCTGCCCTACCTGGTCGTCGCCGCGCGCCGGGCGGATGGCGTGCCGCCGGGCCGCGCCGCCTGCCTCGGCACGGCGCTGCTCGCCGGCCTCGGCTTCGCCCTGAAGCCGCATTTCCTGGCCATCCCGGCGCTGGTGGAGGGCTACCTGCTCTGGCGGCGCGGGCCGGCGCGGGCGGTGAGGGACCCGGTGCCCTGGGCGATGGCGGGGCTCTGGCTGCTCTACCTGGCGGCCATTCCGATCTGCTTC
>DASQVL010000754.1:0-6524 GCA_035640795.1 Crenalkalicoccus sp.
GGCGGCGCCGTGGGCCGCCCCGGCGCCTCCGCCGCGGCGGCGCGCAGCGCATCGGCGAAGGCCTCGGCCGTGCCGAAGCGGTCGGCCGGCCGCTTGGCGAGCGCGGTCGCGACCACCGCGTCGAAGGCGGAGGGCAGGTCGGCGAGCGTCCGGGAGGGCGGCGGCGGCTCGGTATAGAGCGCCTTCTGCATGATGGAGGTGATGCTGCCCTCGAAGGGCCGCTCCCCGGTCAGCAGCTGGTAGAGCACGACGCCGGCGGCCCAGATGTCGACGCGGTGGTCCACCGGGTCGCCGCGGAACTGCTCGGGCGCCATGTAGGCCGGCGTGCCGATCAGCGTGCCGGCCTGGGTCATCGAGGAGTTCTCGAGCCGCGCCACGCCGAAATCGGTGACCTTCACCGTCCAGGTGCCGGTCAGCATGATGTTGGCCGGCTTGACGTCCCGGTGCACCACGCCGCGCGCATGGCTGTAGGCGAGCGCGTCCAGGATCTGCCCCATCAGCCGCGCGACCAGCGGCACGGAGAGCTTCTCCCCGCTCTCGAGCAGCGCCTTCAGGGTGCGGCCCTGCACCAGCTCCATGACGATCCAGGCGTGCTCGGCATCCTCGCCATAGTCGAAGACGGCGACGATGTTGGGGTGGGAGAGCCGGCCCGCGGCGCGCGCGCCCTGGCGGAAGCGCGCATGCTCGTCCGCCGCCTCCGCATCACCCCCGAGCGGGGGGAGGCGGAAGATCTTGATTGCGACCTCGCGGTCTATGCTGCGGTCATGCGCGGCGTAGACGGTGGAGCCGGCGCCGCTGCCGAGGGGCTGGCGGAGCTCGTAGCGGCCGGCGATCTCCCGCGACATGGCTCCCCCGATCGTGCAGCGGCAGGATTAAAGGGCGCCGCGGTGCCGCGCGCCATGCGAAATCGCACAATACGGAGACGAATCGCCGGTCAGTGAAAGATGCTGGCTGCGTACGGCGAAATATTCCGGAAGCCGCCCCATCTTCGCGGGGAGGGCGGCTTCTGCTACTGCTTGACTTGGTTTCTTCGCTGCGCGGATCATCAACTGGAAGGCGAAGACGCGCCGACGATCGCGGGTTGCTGACCGCTCCGGCGCCGCCCTCCGGAACGGGGGAGACTGGACCTGCCGCTCCGGTCAGGCCCCGCTGCGTTCGAAGCGGTAGCTGTACCAGCTCTGCCCCTGGCCGACCCGGCGCCAGCCTTGCGCTTCCAGACTGGCGACGAAGTCATCCAGGATGCGCCTGAGCTTCGGCGTCTCCGGCACCCGGCCCTGGGAGAGCGCCGGCACGTCGTACTGCACGAACTCGAAATTGGCGCTCTGGGCCAGGAAGGGCGGATCGCGCTGTCCGGGCGCGGCGGCGACGAAATTCGCTCCGAGGGAGTACATCCTCGGGTCCACGTACAGCGGTGCGGTGTAGAGCGAGATCTCGATCTCCCGCGGCGGCGGGGAGGGCCGGGGTGACGACGAACAGCCGAGAAGCACCGTCGCTGCAAGGACCAGCGGCATCAGTCTCGCCATCGCATGCACCTCCTCGGTCAAAGGGCCGTGCCGTGGGCGAGGCGCGGCTCTCGGCCGTCGCGCCATCCGTCCAACGCCGCGCACAGCCTAGGACCGGCGCGGCACCCGCGAAGACTTCGCCACCTGCTGCCGAGAACAAAGGCTGGTGTCCTGCCCGCGAAGTTCGCTGCCTCGGCAGCGAACGGATCGGACCAGCAGGCCACCGAAAACAAGGCCGGTATTCCGATCCGAAGGGCGCCGCACCGGCGGCGAACTTCCGAATCGGGACACTAGTGTCCTGCCCGCGAAGTTCGCTGCTTCAGCAGCGAGCGAAGCGGACCAGCAGCCCACTGAAAACAAAGGCTAGTGGACCGAGAACGAAGTCCAAAGGACTTCGGAATCGGGACACTAGAACGCGATCTGCGTCCGGAGCGCGACGTCCCAGAAGCGCTGGCCGATCTGCGTCGTCCCCGCCGGGTTCCGCCGGTCCACCTGCACGCTGTCGGCCTGCAGCACGAAACGCAGCAGGTTGTTCGGGTACCAGGAGAGACCGACGCCGATGATCTCCTGCCGCCCGCCGAAGACGCCACCCGTCACGGCCTGGGGGACGCCGCGCTGCACCTTGGAGTTCATGTCGGCCACGCTGTAGCGCGCCACGAGCTCCCAGGCGCCCCAGCCGCCGCCCGGCTCGAGGCTGAACGGATGCGCCGGGATGGGGCGGGCGAAGGCGGCGGCCGCGGCGGAGTAGCGCCGCGGCTCCCCGGTGATCACCCAGCTCACCTCGACATAGCCGCCGTCGAACATCAGGAAGCGCCGCGGATTCGTGCTGGCCAACTGGTTCACCCCGATCTGGATGTACTCGCCCTGCAGCAGGAAGTTGCGCCAGCGCAGACCGAATTCCGGACCCCAGGCGTAGGCGTCGCCGGCGTTCAGCGCGCCGGTGGTGATCAGCCGCGACTGGTCGATGCGGAGCTCCGGCCGATCGGACAGGGTGATCTGCTGCACGATGGCGTTGTTCGCCGCCGAGGTGCGCTTGATGTCGAAGGCCTCGAGGGCGGAGAAGCCGGTGTGCACGTCGATGTCCGGGTTGGTGAAGGGGCGTCCGGCCACGCGCCCCACGGCGCCGGTCTGGTCCGGCACGCCCTGGGCCGCCAGGTTGGAGCCGAAGCTGGTGCCGGTCAGGTAGGCGGAGAGGAAGTAGCGGTCCGTCGCCCACTTGGCACCGACCGAGGCGCGCGCGTCGCCGGCGGCGATGTTGCGGGCGATCTCGACGATGCTCGGCCGCTCCAGCAGGAAGAAATCGTTGGAGCTCATCGAATCCTGCAGCGTGACCCAAGGCTTGAAGTAGCCGAGGGTCAGCGTCAGCGGCCGCACCGGCAGCCAGTTGAAATTCGCCTCGTAGAGCGTCGGGGCGCCGTCCGGCGAGTTGCCGAAGTCCGGCGTGATGTTGAACACGAAATCCTCGTACCGCGCGCTGAAGAAGAGGCGGGCGCGGCGCAGGTTCGACCCGAAGGTGTCGAGGTTGGGCACGCCGCGGGTGTTCGGCGTGGGCGGGGGGCCGCGCAGATAGCCGCCCACGTCGAACTGCGTCTGGGTGCCGATGGAGAAGGAGAAGCGCCCATCGGCCGAGGTCAGCGTCGGCCGGTAGCCGGGGAAGGTGAGCCGCGTCCGCTCCTCCGGCGCCACCTGCGCGGCGGTGACGGGCGGCGGCGTGAGGTCGAGGCGGCGCTGCGCCGCCTGCGCCTCGCTGCGCGCCTGCGCCGCTTCCTGCTTGGCGGCGCGGGTCTCCGCCTCGCGCGTCTGCATGTCCCGCCGCATGCGGTTCAGCTCGGTCTGCAGGGCGCGGATCTGCCGCTCGATCGCCTCGATTCGCGCGGCATCCTGCGCCCGGGCGCCCGGTGCAGCCAGCACGCCGAGCACCATGCCCCCTGCCAGCAGGGCCGCGCCCTGCCGAAGCAGACCTTCCCCCACGGCTGCTCTCCCCCAGCTTCCGGCCTGACGTCCGGCCCGGCCTCCGGCCCGGCTTCCGATGTCAAAATCTTTCAGATGCGGCGAATGATGCGCGTCGTCTCTGTGATCTTACGCGATCGCCACGGCGTCCTTGATCCGACGCACGCAGTTGTGTCCCTGCGTCGTTTCTTTGCGGAGCGCCGTTGCACGGGCAGGGCAATGCGCGGCGGCGGAGGCGCCGTTCAGCCTGACGCCGCGCGGCTCAGCCCGCGCCGCGCGGATAGAGGGAGAGCAGCCCCGCCTCGCTCGCCGCACAGCGGCCGCGCTCGGTGATGAGGCCGGTGACCAGGCGCGCCGGCGTCACGTCGAAGGCGGGATTGACGGCGGCGCTGCCGGCGGCGACCACGCGCACCGTCTCGATGCGCCCATCCGCGGTGCGGCCCGTGAGGTCGGTGACCTCGGCCGCCGCCCGCTCCTCGATCGGGATGTCGACAAGACCATTCGAAGCCGCGGCGTCGAGCGTCGAATGCGGCATCGCGACCCAGAAGGGCACGCCGTTGTCATGGGCGGCCAGCGCCTTCAGGTAGGTGCCGATCTTGTTGGCGACATCGCCCGTGCGGGTCACCCGGTCGGTGCCGACGATGCAGATATCCACCTGGCCGCGCTGCATCAGGTGGCCGCCGGCATTGTCGGCGATGACGGCGTGGGGCACGCCATGGCTGCCGAGTTCCCAGGCGGTCAGCGCGGCGCCCTGGTTGCGCGGCCGCGTCTCGTCCACCCAGACATGCAGCGGAATGCCGGCGTCATGCGCCTGGTAGATCGGGCTGAGCGCGGTGCCATAATCCACCGTAGCGAGCCAGCCGGCATTGCAGTGGGTGAGCACGCGTACCGGCTCGCCCTCCGGCTTGCGCGCCGCGATCGCTCGCAGCAGCGGCACGCCATGCGCGCCGATGCGGCGGCAGGTCTCGACATCGTCCTCGGCGATCGCGGCGGCCTCGGCATAGGCGGCGGCGGGGCGCGCCTCGGCGGGCAGGTTGTGCAGGGCGGCGCGCATGCGGGCGAGCGCCCAGCGCAGGTTCACCGCAGTCGGCCGCGTCGCGCCGAGCATGGCGATGACGCGCTCCAGCGACTCCGTGGAGGGATCGCGGCGCAGCGCGAGGGCGACGCCATAGGCGGCGCTCGCGCCGATGAGCGGCGCGCCGCGCACCTGCATGGCGCGGATGGCGTGGGCGACCTGCCCCTCCTCGGTCAGGCGCAGCGTCTCGAAGGCCCAGGGCAGGCGGGTCTGGTCGATGATGCGGAGCGACCAGCCATCGGCCGGGTCCACCCAGATGGTGCGGTAATGCGTGCCTTCGACCCGCATGGCGCGGCTACATCCGCTGATGCAGCGCGCAGACCAGGGTGAAGAGCCGCCGCGCCGTCTCGAAATCCAGCGCGATGCGGCTGCGCAGCCGCTCGGCGAGCAGGCCCGCGCCCTCGTCGTGCAGGCCGCGGCGGCCCATGTCGATGGCCTGGATGCGCGCCTCGTGCCCGCCCTCGGCGACGGCGCGCTCATGGCTCTCGACGATCAGGTGGTAGTCCTTGATCAGCCGGCGGAAGGGGCCGAGGGCGAGCGCCAGGGCGCGCAGCGGCCGGTCGGCCAGGTCGCGGATGTCGAAGACCAGGCGTCCGTCGCGGATACAGAGATGCAGCGTGAAGGGCCCGCCGGGAATGCCGGCGGGGTCGAAGCGGTTGCCGGCGAGGAGGTCGGCCACCGCCTGGCGGCGGTCGGCCTCGGCATAGGCGGAGGGCAGCGGGCTCGCATCGGGCAGTTCGAGCCGCGCCACGGTGCGCGGCCCGGCTTCCGCGGCCGCGTCCGCCATCGCCTCGCGCATCGCCGCGCTCAGCCCCGGCCCGGCGGGGGGCCCGGGATCTGCGGCGGCCCGTGCTCCTCCCCGGTGAAGCCGAGCGTGGTCATCCAGCCCAGCACCGCGCCCTTCACCGGCCGCAGCAGCAGCGTGCAGACGATGGCAAAGAGCGGCAGCCAGATCGCCATGTGCAGCCACATCGGCGGCTGATAGGCGCTCTCCACCCAGAGCACGCCGGGCACCAGCAGGTGGCCGGCGAGCAGGATGGTGAAGTAGGGTGGTGCGTCATCCGCACGCAGCCGGCCGAGCGGGGCGTGGCAGACCTCGCACTGCTGGGCCACCTTCAGGTAGCCGCGGAAGGCGTGGCCCTGGCCGCAGACCGGGCAGAGGCCACGGGCGCCTCGGCCGACCGCGGCGAGGAAGGGCGGCGGCTGATAGGGCGGGGGCTCGGGGGGGCGGGGGACCCAGCGCATACGGCCTGCCTTCGGCTGAGGGTACGCCGCGACGGCGGGGCGGTGACCCATATTTGTGCAACGCAATATCGGTGGTGAACGCTTCGCAATCAAGCGCCGCATGGCCGCGCGGCCGGGGCTGCCACGGCGGCGGATCGTTTCATGCGGCTGCCGTTTGACTGCGGCCGGCGTCCCGGTAGCCTCTCGCCATGACGCAGCGCATCCTGGTGATCAACCCGAACGCCTCGGTCAGCTGCACGCGGGGCATCGCGGCGGCGCTGGCACCGCTCGCCCTGCCCGGCTTGGCGCGGTTCGAGGTGATGCGGCTCGAGGACGGGCCGCCCGCCATCGCGACCTGGCGCGACTGGTATTCCGTGGCGGAGCCGCTCTGCCGGGTGATCGAGCGCGAGCCGGCGGAGGCCTACGTCATCGCCTGCGTCTCCGACCCGGGGCTGGAGGCGGCGCGGATGGCGACGAAGCGGCCGGTGCTGGGCATGCTGCGCTCGGCGGTCGCGGCGGCGCTGGCACGGGCGGAGCGCTTCGGGGTGGTGGGCTTCGTCGAGGCCTCCCGCCCCCGCCAGCGCCGGGTGCTGCAGGCCATGGGGGTGGCGGACCGGCTGGCGGGCTTCGAGCCGCTGGACCTGCCGATGGAGGCGCTGACCGACCCGGTGGCGCCGCGCGCCCGGCTGCAGGCGGTGGCGCGGCGCCTGGCGGAGGCCGGGGCGGAGGCGATCATCCTGGGCTGCACGGGCCTCGCCGGCCATGCGCGCGCC
>DASQVL010000755.1:0-3081 GCA_035640795.1 Crenalkalicoccus sp.
CAAGCTCGCGCGGCTGCTGCCGGCCGCCGTGGTGGCGCCGGCGCGGGAGCCGGCGGGGCGCGCCGAGTTGCTCTGCGTCCCGGCCGCCCAGGTGCTCGGCTACCCGGCGACCGCCGCCGCCTCGCTCCGCAGGGTGGCAGAGGCCGCGGTGCCGCTGCACGACGCGCCGGATGCCCGCATCCTCGCCTTCCGCGCCGCCGATGGCGGGATCGAGCATCTGGCGATCCTGGTCGGCGCGCCGGAGGCGGTGCAGGAGGCGGGCGGCGCGCCGCTGGTCCGCCTGCACTCCGAATGCTTCACCGGGGACCTGCTCGGCTCGCTCCGCTGCGATTGCGGGCCGCAGCTGCGCGGCGCCATCGCCCGCATGGCGCGGGAGGGGGCGGGGGTGCTGCTCTACCTGGCGCAGGAGGGAAGGGGCATCGGTCTGGTCAACAAGCTCCGCGCCTATGCGCTGCAGGATGCGGGGCTGGATACGCTGGATGCCAACCGCGCCCTCGGCTGGGGCGCGGATGAGCGGAGCTTCCTGGTGGCCGCCGCCATGCTTGAGCAGATCGGCATCGGCCGGGTGCGGCTGCTGACCAACAACCCGGCCAAGGTGGCGGCGTTGGCCGCCTGCGGCGTCGCCGTGGTGGCGCGCGAGCCGCACGCCTTCGCCCCCAACGGCGTCAACGACGCCTATCTGCGGACCAAGGCGCGGCGCTTCGGCCACCTGCTGGACTGATGCCCGCGCCAGCGCCCGGCCGTGCCCTGGTGACGCCGGACGGCCTGTTCCGGCTGGAGGGCCGGGTCTTCCGCTGCGCGCTCGGCCGCGGTGGCATCCGCGCCGACAAGCGGGAAGGCGATGGCGCGACGCCGGCCGCCCTGATGCCGCTTCGCCGCGTGCTCTACCGCGCCGATCGCGGCCCGCCGCCGCTGGCCGCCGTGCCGGTGGAGCCGCTCGGCCCGGAAGAGGGCTGGTGCGACGACCCGGCGCATCCCGACTACAACCGGCGCGTCGCCCTGCCGCACCCGGCGCGGCACGAGGCGCTGTGGCGGGGGGATGCGCTCTATGACGTGATCGGCGTGCTGGGCTGGAACGATGCGCCGGTGGAGCGGGGCCGCGGCAGCGCGATCTTCCTGCACCTGGCGCGGTCGGACCTGGCGCCGACCGAGGGCTGCGTGGCGCTGGCGGCGGCGGATCTCCGGGCCGCGCTGGCGGCGGGGCTGCGGGAGGTGCTGGCGGTGGCGGGGTAGGGCGGGCCCGGCCGGAACAGAGAGCAGTGTCGGCCGGGAGTCTTCCAATCGGACCGGGCAAGCGCCGAGGAGAAAGGATGAGAAAAAGGGCGGAGGGGGTCTTGGGGGAGGAGGTTCCCCTCCTCCCCCAAGGGCCGCCTGCCCCTTGCCGCCTCGCGGGCTTGGTTCCCATACCAAGCGTCATTCGCGTGACGGTGTATAGTGCCGCATGGTTCCGCGACGCGGTCGGGAAGGGCGTTCGCCTTGGGCACAGGACTGCGCGGCAACCGTTCAGGGGAGATGGGCATGGCCTGGGTCAAGGCGCTTTCCGCCGTCTCAAGCCGGCGGCCCCCCCGGGCCAAGGCGTGGCTCCTCGCCCTCTCCCTCTTCGCCGCCAGCCTGCTGATCCGTCTGCCCTTCGCCGGCTGGCTGGAGGCCACCCCCTTCCTCACCTTCTTCCCGGTCATCGCGGTGGCCGGGCTCCTCTGCGGTCCCTGGCCCGCCACGCTGGTCTGGGGCCTCTGCGTGTTCACCGGCTGGTACGTGCTGCTGCCGCCCCGCTTCAGCTTTGCCCTGCAGCCGGATCAATTGGCGCCGCTTCTGGGCTTCGCGTTCGGCAGCGGCTTCATGCTCGTGCTCATCCTCGGCCTGGTCGAGGCGGTACGCCGGCTGGAGGCGACGACGCGGGTGCAGGACGGGCTGTTCCGCGAGCTGCAGCACCGCGTCGCCAACAACATGCAGATCATCGCCTCCACCCTGAACATGGCGCGCCGCGGCATCCGGGAACCGGCGGCACTGGAGGCGATCGAGCACGCCGCCGCGCGCGTCGCCTCCATGGCCCGGCTGCATCGCCGGCTCTACGACCGGGCCGCCTATCGCGGCGGGCTGGAGCCGGTGCTGCACGACATCCTGCGGGAGGCCTTCACCGGGCTGCCGGTCAAGCTCCGCATCGAGATCGGGCCGGAGCACCTCTCGATCGACGAGATGACCACCATCGTGCTGTTCGTGAACGAGGCGGCGATCAACGCCGCCAAGCACGTCTTCCGCCCGGCCCGCGGCACGCTGTTCGAGGTGCTGCTGGAGGTGGGCGAGGGCGGCCGCCGGCAGCTGGTGGTGCGGGATGACGGGCCGGGCATCCCGGTGGCGGCAGCCGCGTCGCAGCCGGCGCAGCAGTTGGGGATGAGCATCATGCAGGCGCTGGCCGGCCAGCTCGGCGGCGCGCTGCGCATCCAGAGCGATCGCGGGACGACGCTCAGCGTCTGCTTCCGCCCGGGCTGAGCGCCGGGTCATGCGCCCGGCCCGCGGGGTGGGCCGCGCGTCGGGACTTCGTGCCTCGAGCGCCGGCGCGGCCTGCGGCCGCTTGGCTCGCCGCACTGGCGGCGGGCCGCATTCGGGACCCCGGCCTCGACGGTCGGGGGCAGCTCCCCCGGCTCCACCTTGCCCCGGATGCCGGCCTTCTGCGCGAACAGCACCAGGATGATCACCACCAGGAGCACCGGCAGGACGACGGCGAAAGACAGGCGGGGGATCGGCGTTCCAGACTGCGCGCGCGCAGGGCAAGCGCCCGAGCGACGTCGGGGCTCGCCGCGAGCGGGGAGGGGACCGCATGCAGGAGCAACAGGGCCGCGCGACCAGTGACCGCCCCGGGACTCTGCCGGACCCCCTTTCGCTCGCCCTGCTGACGCCGGAGGAGATGGCCCGCGCCGACGCGGCGGCGATCGCCGCCGGCATCTCCGGCCTCGATCTGATGGAAGCCGCCGGCGCCGCCGTGGCGCGCGCCACCGCCCGCCGCTTCCGCCCCTGCCGCACCCTGGTGCTGGCCGGCCCCGGCAACAATGGCGGCGATGGCTGGGTGGCGGCGCGGCACCT
>DASQVL010000756.1:0-3965 GCA_035640795.1 Crenalkalicoccus sp.
GCTCATCGGCGGCATCGCGGTCGCGATCGGCGTGCTCGCCCTCTGGGTCGCGCTGGCGCGGGACCTGCAGGCAGATGGCGCGGGCGCGATCCTCCTCGGCGTGCTGGTGGCGGCCGGGATCGGCGCCTGGATCTGGCGGGCGGACCTGTAGGATCTGGAGTTGACATGGCGCGCCGCGGCTGTTCGGCTCGGCCCGGAGGGGAAACGGAGGAAACCATGCCCGGCGCGCTCACGGAGGCCGAGATCGAGGCCTATCGCCGCGACGGCTACCGCTTCCCGCTGCGCGCCTTCGCGCCCGAGGAGGCCGCCCTGATGCTCGACCGGCTGCGGGCGACGGAGGCGCGGCTCGGCGGTCCGGTCGCGGGGCGGATGAACCAGAAGCCGCACCTGCTCTTCCCCTGGATCGCCGACATCGTGCGCGACCCGCGCGTGCTGGATCCGGTGGAGGCCGTGCTCGGTCCCGACCTCCTGTGCTGGGGCAGCCAGTTCTTCATGAAGGGGGCGGGCGATCCCGCCTATGTCTCCTGGCACCAGGACGGGACCTATTGGGGCCTGTCCAGCCCGGATGTCGTCACTGCCTGGATCGCCCTCACGCCTTCCGTGCCGGAAAGCGGCTGCATGCGCGTCGTGCCGGGCACGCACCGCGCGCAGGTGCCGCACACCGACACCTTCGCGCAGGACAACCTGCTCTCCCGCGGCCAGGAAGTGGCCGTGACGGTGGACGAGAAGGACGCGGTCGACATCGTGCTGCAGCCGGGCGAGATGAGCCTGCACCACGTGCTCATCGTGCATGGCTCGGAGCCGAACCGGGCCTCCTGGCCGCGCATCGGCCTCGCCATCCGCTACGTCGCCGCGCATGTCCGCCAGGCGGCGGGCGAGCGCGACAGCGCCCTCCTCGTGCGCGGCCGCGACCACGGCACCTTCGAACCCGAGCTCCTGCCGGAATCCGAGCTGCACCCGGACGCGGTCCGGCGGCATGCCGCGATCCTCGACCGGCAGCTCGCCATCCTCTACCGCGGCGCCGCCGAGCGCGGGAAGCTGGGCGCGACCATCAGCCAGGGTTGAGCCTGAGAAGCGGGGCCTGAGGAACGGGGCCCGAGTAACGGGGGAGGAAACCAGATGACCAGAACCGGCCGCCGCGCGCTGCTCGGCGCTGCCGCCGCGGGGCTTGCCCTGCCCGGCCTCGCCCGCGCCCAGGCGGAGATCCGCATCCGCTTCGCCCACAGCCTGTCCACCACCGAGCCCGCGCACCTCGCTGCCGAGTTCTTCGCCCGCAACGTCGCGGCCCGCACCGGCAACCGCGTGCGGATCGAGGTCTTCCCGGGCGAGCAGCTCGGCTCCGGCCGCGACGTGAACGAGATGATCCGCCAGGGGGCGAACGTGATGAACATCACGGACCCCGGCTATCTCAGCGACTTCGTGCCGGATGTCGGCATCCTGAACGGCCCCTACCTGGTGGATGACCACGCGCAATTCGCGCCGCTGCTGGCAAGCGACTGGTACAGGGGCGTGGACGCGAGGCTGCAGCAGGCCGGCTTCCGGCTGGTGATGCAGGGCGCCTATTTCGGGGCGCGGCACATGATCGCCGACAAGCCGATCCGCCGCCCCGCCGACATGGGCGGCATGACGGTGCGCGTGCCGCCCAACCAGATGTGGATCGAGACCTTCCGCAGCCTCGGCGCCCGGCCGACCACGGTGCAGTGGAGCGAGATCTACAACGCGCTGCAGCAGCGCGTGGTGGAGGCCGCGGAGGCGCCCTACGGGTCGCTCTGGGGCGCGCGGCTGCAGGAGGTGCGCAAAGTCATCTCCACCACCGGCCATTTCCAGGCGCTCACCGGCTGGCCGATGAACAACGGCTACTTCAACCGCCTGCCCGCCGAGATCCGCGCGATCCTGCTGGAGGAAGGGGCGAAGGCCGGGGCCGAGCAGACCCGCCTCACGGTCGAGATGGAGCAGGGGCTGATGGAGCGCTTCCGGGGCGCGGGCGTCGAGATCGTGACGGATGTGGACATCCCGGCCTTCCGGGAAGCCTCGGCCCCCACCTACCGCGCCTTCCCCAAATGGACGCCCGGGCTGCACGAGACGGTGCGGCGGATCCTCGCCACGTGATGCGCCTGCTGCGCGCGGCGGACGAGGCGATCGCCGTCGCCGCGCTGCTCGTCACCGTGGCCTCGGTCGGCTGGGGGGTGGTCACGCGCTACGTCACCGCCCAGCCCGCGGTCTGGGCCAGCGAGGTCGCGGCCATCGCCTTCGCTTGGCTCACCTTCTTCGGCGCCTCCGCCTGCTTCCGGCACAACGCGCATCCTTCCATCGACATGCTGGTGCAGCGCCTGCCGCCCGTGGCGCAGCGCGCGACGCGGCTCGGCGTCGATCTGCTGGTCGCCGGCTTCCTGGCCTATTTCTGCTGGCTGGGGCTGGGGTTCTCCCTGGCCGCCTGGGACAACCCGACCGCGGTATTGCGCCTGCCGATGACCATCGTCTACGGCCCGATCACGGTGGCGAGTGCGATGATGCTCGGGCGCCACCTCGCCAGGATGCGCCGGCCGCTGGCCGTGCCCGAACGCGCGATGGCCTGAGCGCATGGCGGTCGCCTTCCCCTCCATCCTGCTCATGCTGCTCTTCGCGCTGAACGTGCCGGTGGCCTTCGCCATCGCCATCTCGGCGCTCTCCTTCTTCTTCCTGGCCGATGGCCTGCCGCTCGAGATCTTCTTCCAGAAGATGGTGGCGGCGACGGAGAGCTACCCGCTGCTTGCCGTGCCCTTCTTCGTCCTCGCCGGCAGCCTGATGAACGCGGCCGGCATCACCCGGCGCCTGCTGGCGCTCGCCGATGCGCTGGTCGGGCACCTGACCGGCGCGCTGGCCCAGGCCTGCACGGTGCTGGCGACGCTGCTCGGCGGGCTCACCGCCTCCTCCTCCGCCGATGCGGCGATGCTCTCCAAGCTGTTCGGGCCGGAGATGGTGCGCCGCGGCTATTCCGCGGCCTTCGCCGCCGCCATCACCTCCTCGGCCGCCATCATCACGGCGCTGATCCCGCCGGGGATCGGCCTCATCATCTACGGCTACCTCGCCGATGTCTCGGTCGGGCGGCTGTTTCTCGCGGGCGTGGTTCCGGGGCTGCTGCTCGCAGGCGCGCTCTTCGCCACCACCTGGTGGATCGCGAAGCGCCGCGGCTACGCGCCCGTGCGCCCGCACTTCGCCGGCATGGGCGAGGTGGCGCGCACGGCGCGCGACGCCATCTGGGCGCTGCTGATCCCGGTCTTCATCATCGTGGGCCTGCGCTACGGCATCTTCACCACCACGGAGGCCGGCGCCATCACCGTGGTGATCACCATCCTGATCGGCGCGCTGGTCTACCGCGAGCTCTCCTGGGACAAGGTGCCGCTGGTGCTGCGGGAGACGGTGCTGGACACCTCCTCCGTCATGCTGCTGATCTGCGCCGCCTCCGCCTTCGGCTTCTACCTGGCCTGGGAGAGGCTGCCGCCGCAGATGGCGAGCTGGATGGTCGGACTGACGCGCGACCCGCAGATGCTGCTGCTGCTGGTGAACGTGCTGCTCATCGTGCTGGGCACCGCGGTGGAGGGCACGGCGGCGCTGATCATCCTCACGCCGATCTTCGTCCCGGTGATCCTGAAATTCGGCATCGACCCGGTGCATTTCGGCATCGTGCTGGTGACCAACCTGACCATCGCCGGCATCACGCCGCCCGTCGGGCAGATGATGTTCATCGCCTGCGCCGTGCTGCGCGTGCCGATGGAAGTCTATACGGTGGAGATCCTGCCCTTCCTCGGCGCGCTCTGCGCCGTGCTGCTGCTGATCACCTTCGTCCCGCAGGTCTCGCTCTTCCTGCCGGACCTGATCATGGGCCGGTGATCCGGGCCGTCCGGCGAGCCTTGGCGGCGTCGCCGGGCGGCGGCTGAGGCTGGGCGGCACCAGCCCCCACAGCCGGGCACGCCCTCCGCGATCCG
>DASQVL010000757.1:0-3129 GCA_035640795.1 Crenalkalicoccus sp.
ACCGATCCGCCGGCGCAGCAGGCTGTAGGCGCGGTTCACATCCTTCAGCCGGTCCTCCGCGGCGCGGTCCCCGCCATTGGCGTCCGGGTGGTAGCGCTTGGCCAGCTCCTTGTAGCGGGCCCGGACCGCCGGCGCGTCCACGGGCCAGCCGAGACCGAGAACGTCAAGGGCGGCGCGCAGTTCGGCCGGCGGCTGCGGCTTGTCCTCGGACGGCCGGCGGCGGCGCTGGTGCACCGGTGTCGCCCCCAGCAGGCCGAGCGGGTCGCGCAGCGCCTCCGGGTCGAAGCGCTTCGTGCCCCCCAGCCGGCCGAGCGGCCAGCTCGGCCGCTGCCAGGCGGCGTCGGCGCGCAGATTGGCCTCGATCTCGGCCGGGTCCATGCCCTTGTAGTAATCCCACGCCGCATTGTACTCGCGGACATGCGGCAGACAGAACCAGAGATACTCGTCGAGCCGACTGCGTGAGCGCGGCGCGCGGTACTCGCCGGGCTCCGTGCATCCGGGCGCGTCGCAGTGGCGGGCTGCGGCGAGCGGGTCCGTCATCTCGGCTCTGGCGGTTGCGGACCGACGCGGCATGCCCACCGTTATGGTCGTGGCCCCGAAAGGGCGCAAGGATCGGGCACGGACGCGAACGGAAGCGGAGATTGCATGCCAGCCGAGACTCGGGCGGAGCGCATCCGGCGGGCGATGGAGGCGGCCTTCGCGCCGGCGCGCGTCGCCGTCACCGATGACAGCGCGCATCATGCCGGCCATGCCGGCGCGCGGCCGGAGGGTGAGACTCATTACACGGTGGAGGTCGTCTCGCCGGCCTTCGCCGGGCTGCCGCGCCTCGCGCGCTCCCGCGCCGCGCATGCCGCCGTGGCGGCGGAGTTCGAGGGCGGGCTGCATGCCCTCTCGCTCCGGCTGCTGACGCCGGAGGAGGCGGACGGCTGACCGTGGCAGCCGGCCCGGGGCGTCACGCCGCCTTGGGCCAGCCCTTCCAGAAGGCGTCGCGGGTGAAGAAGGTCCATTCGGGCTTGTTGCAGACCGATTTCACCGGCAGCAGGGTGGTGAAGGCCGACAGGCCGCGATCGCTCATCTCGTTCACCTTCGCCCGGCCTGTCGCGTCGTCGAAGACGGGCATGCAGGACCCGACCACGAGACCTCGCCCGACATGCAGGGCGACGTGGTAGAGCTCGTTGCCGCCCGGGCTGCCATTGTCGCGGCCGCAGAACACCATGGCCCCGAGCGGCATCTGCGCGCCCTCCGACCACTGGGTCAGGCCGAGCTTGCCGCCGACGCCATCCCACAGGTAGCGCTTGGCGACCCCGACCTCCCCGCCCTGCAGCGAGGTCCCGGTCGCGCCCTTCAGGTCGCGCACGAAGGCGCCGACCTCGACATGCGTCAGGGCGCCGGAGATCGCGCCCCACAGCACGACCGAGGCCCAGCAGCAGACCGGCGCGCTCCAGTCGTAGATGCCGGCGCGGGCGGTGGCGAGGCCGGAGGAGGACGCATTCCAGCTGCAGCGCCCGACCGCCGAAAGGCCGACGCAGACCAGGTTGCGCGTCACCGGGTCCACCGCATTGCCGTCCACGTCCTGGCCGGTGGTGTAGAGCGGCGTGTAGAGCAGCAGCGCATCGGGATCCGCTGGCTGCAACATGGGCGGCATGAGATCCGACATCGGCAATTCCTCCGGTCCGGCCATGCTCCACGAGCCGTTCGCATCGCGCAAGCGGGCATGACCCGTGGCGCGCCGGCGCAACCCCCGCTGCTCTGCCGGGTTCAGGGCGGCACAGTCGAGGGAGACGAAGCATGGCCGGGACCGGCAAGCGGGAGGACGCGAAGCCCGAGGGCCGCCAGGACTCCGGGGGGCGCCATGACAAGGCGAGGGCGCTCGGCGAGCAGGCGCTCGAGGACTTGGCGCGGGGCGACGAGGGCGCGGCCGAGCGGCACATCGAGCAGGCGAAGCAGCTCGACGAGGGCGCGCTGCGCGAGCTCGTCGAGGATCTGGACGAGGATGCGGGCTCGAACCCCGACGCGGTGAAGGACGCAGACCGGTAGCCGCGGCGCCGGGGGCCATTGCCGCCTAGCCAAGCGGCGGGAGGCCGCGCCGGCGCTTGAGGGCGTTTGCGTGTCAACACGAACGCACACCGGTGCTATGCCCGCGCAGCGGCTCCACTCGCGGGGGCGCTGCCCTAGCCGAGCGCCTTCGCCGCCTCCAGCACCTGTGCCGCGTGCGCCTCCGGCTTCACCTTGCGCCACACCCGCGCGACCCTGCCGTCGGGGCCGATCAGGAAGCTCGAGCGCTCCATGCCCATGTAGGTCCTGCCGTACATGGACTTCTCCACCCACACGCCATAGGCCTCGGCCAGCTTGTGGTCCGCGTCGGAGGCGAGTGGGAATTCCAGCCCGTATTTCTTCGCGAACTTCTCGATGGGCGGCAGCGGGTCGGGCGAGACGCCGATCACCTCCAGCCCCAGCCTGCCAAGTTGCGGCAGCGCCTCCTGCATGCCGCAGGCCTGCTTCGTGCAGCCGGGCGTGTCGGCCTTCGGGTAGAAGTAGAGCAGCAGCGCATCGGGATCCGCTGGCTGCAACATGGGCGGCATGAGATCCGACATCGGCGGTTCCTCTGGTCCGGCCATGCTCCACGGGCCGTTCGCATCGCGCAAGCGGGCATGACCCGTGGCGGGCCGGCGCAACCCCCGCTGCTCTGCCGGGTTCAGGGCGGCACAGTCGAGGGAGACGAGGCATGGCCGGGACCGGAAAGCGGGAGGACGCGAAGCTCGAGGGCCGCCACGACAAGGCGAGGGCGCTCGGCGAGCGGGCGCTCGAGGACCTGGCGCGGGGCGACGAGGGCGCAGCCGAGCGGCACATCGAGCAGGCGAAGAAGCTCGACGAGAAGGCGCTGCGCGAGCTCGTCGAGGATCTGGACGAGGATGCGGGGTCGAACCCCGACGCGGTGAAGGACGCAGACCGGTAGCCGCGGCGCCGGGGCGCGGCGGCGCCGGGGGCCATTGCCGCCTAGCCAAGCGGCGGGAGGCCGCGCCGGCGCTTGAGGGCGTTTGTGTGTCAACACGAACGCACACCGGTGCTATGCCCGCGCAGCGGCTCCACTCGCGGGGGCGCTGCCCTAGCCGAGCGCCTTCGCCGCCT
>DASQVL010000758.1:0-2278 GCA_035640795.1 Crenalkalicoccus sp.
AGGCTGTTCGGCGAGCGCCGCCCGGTGACGATGACGTTGCCCCGGTACAGCTTCAGCCGCACCTCGCCGGTCACGCTGGCCTGGCTGGTCCGGGAGGCGGCACGCTGGCCGGAGCCGGCAGGGATGCGGCCGATCCGCGCCGCGCTGGAACGGGTGGCCGCCCACCCGCCGGCCCGCCCCCGCACGTGGTGAGGGGTAAGCCCCGAGGGGGCAATACCGCCCTGCATGGATCCTGACTTGCAGCCTGCGAGGCAGGCTGAGCGGCCGAACGGCCGCCGCGGCAAATGCCGCCTGAAGGTGGTGGCGCTGGTGGAGGCGGTGGCGATCCCGATGGTGGCGCAGCTGCTGGACGAGAGCCGGCAGTTCCGGCCGCAGGAGATCCAGGTGAGCTCGGCCAGGGCGATGCTGGACGAGCTGGCGCGCTGGGCGGAGGCGCTCAGGCCGCTGCGGCAGCCGGGGTAGGACCGCTACAGCCCCCCGCCGCGCCGCCCCGCCATCGCGCCAAGTCGCAGCCGCAACGCGTTCAGCTTGATGAAGCCCTGCGCGTCGAACTGGTCGTAGGCGCCCTGGTCCTCCTCGAAGGTCACGTGCTTCGTCGAGTAAAGGCTGTTCGGCGAGCGCCGCCCGGTGACGATGACGTTGCCCCGGTACAGCTTCAGCCGCACCTCGCCGGTCACGCTGGCCTGGCTCTCGTCGCACATCGCCTGCAGCATCCGCCGCTCCGGCGCGAACCAGAACCCGTAGTAGACCAGCTCCGCATAGCGCGGCATCAGCTGGTCCTTCAGATGCGCCGCCTCGCGGTCGAGCGTGATGCTCTCCATCGCGCGGCGCGCGGCGTGCAGGATGGTGCCGCCCGGCGTCTCGTAGCAGCCGCGGCTCTTCATGCCGACGAAGCGGTTCTCCACCAGGTCGAGCCGCCCGATGCCGTTGCGCCGGCCCATCTCGTTCAGCCGCGTCAGCAGGGCCGCGGGTGACAGGCGCTGCCCGTTCACCGCCACGGCATCGCCGCGCTCGAAGGCGATGACGATCTCCTCCGGCAGGTCCGGCGCGTCCCAGGGCGCGATGGTGCGCTGCCAGACCATCTCGTCCGGCTCCACCCAGGGATCCTCCAGGATCTTTCCCTCGCTAGAGGAGTGCAGCAGGTTGGCGTCCACGCTGAACGGCGCCTCGCCGCGCTTGTCGCGGGCGATCGGGATCTGGTGCGCCTCGGCGAACTCCAGCAGCTTCGTGCGGGAGGTCAGCTCCCACTCCCGCCAGGGGGCGATCACCTTCACCTCCGGCTTCAGCGCGTAGTAGGCGAGCTCGAAGCGCACCTGGTCGTTGCCCTTGCCGGTCGCGCCATGCGCCACCGCGTCCGCCCCCACCTGCTCGGCGATCTCGATCTGCCGCCTGGCGATCAGCGGCCGGGCAATGGAGGTGCCGAGCAGGTACTGCCCCTCATAGAGCGCGTTCATCCGGAACATCGGGAAGACGAAGTCGCGGACGAACTCCTCGCGAAGGTCGTCCATGAAGACGTTCTCCGGCCTGATGCCGAGCAGCAGCGCCTTGTCCCGCGCCGGGCCGAGCTCCTCCCCCTGGCCGAGATCGGCGGTGAAGGTGACCACCTCCGCCCGATAGGTGGTCTGCAGCCATTTCAGGATCACGCTGGTGTCGAGCCCGCCGGAATAGGCAAGCACGACCTTCTTCACGTCCTTCACGCGCATCGGCGGCGGTCCCGGAGGGGGTGGGCAGGGGGCCGGTCCCTAACCGCCGGGGCAATAACCGGCAAGGCGTATGCATCTACGACCAATGGGAGGGCATCCAGGGCCAGCGGGAGCGTTGCGCGGCGCCCCCCGGACGTGGTTCGCTGCGCTGGGGGATAGCTCACGCAATGTTGTCTCGTATTGTCTGCATGGTGCTCGCGGTCGCGGGCCTCGCCGCCCTGGGCCGTGCCGCCGCTCCGGCGCAGCAGGAGTCCGGCGCGGCCATGGTGTCGCTGCCCCAGGCCAGCGCCTCGCGCATCCAGCCGGCGGCGGCGGCGCCCGGCCTCGCCCTGCCGCCATCCCGCAGCCTCGTCCAGCCGGCCGTGCTCAATGCCGGCGCGGTGCCCTATCTCGGCGCCGAGGGCCGGGCCGACTACGCCCGCTTCCTCGATCAGGCGACGCCCCGCGCCTTCGCCATCAGCCCGGCCGGCGCCTGGGGCTGGGCGGCGGCGCTGGAGACGCCGGCGGCGACCGCGGCGCGTGCGCTCGAGATCTGCGACCGCTGGGGCCAGCCCTGCCGGCTCTATGCCCGCGAC
>DASQVL010000759.1:0-5564 GCA_035640795.1 Crenalkalicoccus sp.
CCGCAGCCGCCGCAGGCGGGGGCGCGCAGCGCCCGCCTTGAGCCGGGCCAGCCGACGGAAGACAATCTCCGCGCGCCGCGGCGCTTGACAAACAACACAGTCGCTCAGACCCGCGCCGGAACCCCCAAAAGCGATTCGGATCGATGTGAAACGGCTCTAGCCGGGTTCCAGGGACAGGCGCTCCGCCCGCTTCACCTCTGATACGGCCAACTTACCGAGCCTTTGCCACAGTAGGAGAAGTGGCTCAGCGCAGAAGCTACTGAAACTGTGTCATTTTGGGACCAAGCTCCAGGGAAGCCCCTATGGCGGAGAGGGTGGGATTCGAACCCACGGTACCCACAAAGAGTACATCGGTTTTCGAGACCGACCCGATCGACCGCTCCGGCACCTCTCCCGCGGCGGCCGCCCTATAGGTAATGTCGGCGCCCCCGGCAATCTCAGCTTTGGCCCGCCTCCGGCGCCAGCAGCGCGTCGATCGCCTTCGCCAGCCGGATGTCCCGCGCCGAAAGCCCGCCCGCATCATGCGTGGAAAGCAGGATCTCCACCCGGTTCCACACATTCGACCATTCCGGGTGGTGCTCCTGCGCCTCGGCCAGCAGCGCAACCCGCGCCATGAAGCCCCAGGCCTCGCTGAAGTCGCGGAAGCGGAAGCTGCGCCGGATGGCGTCCCGCGCCTCCGCCATCCGCCACTCCGGCAGCTCGGCCGCCAGCGCCGTCCGCGCCGCGGCGTCCAGCTTCTCAACCATCGCCCACCCTCCCGTGGCTTGACGCCGCGCGGCGGGCGGCGTCCGGTGCGCCATGCGCTACGGCCCGCCCCCCAGCCTCGACGACCTCCTCGAAATGGCGGAAGCGGTCTTCGCCGCAATCCCGGAGGTGTTGCGCAAGCGGGTCGAGGGCGCCGCCATCCTGGTCGAGGACGCCCCGGATGACGAGATCCTGGCCGAAATGGGGCTCGAGAGCCCCTGGGAACTCACCGGCCTCTACCGCGGCACCGCGCTGACGCGGAAGAGCGTGCTCGACGTGCCGCAGGAGCCGGACCTGATCCTGCTGTTCCGCGAGCCCATCCTGCTCGAATGGATCGAGACCGGGGAGGATTTGTTCCGCCTGGTCCGCAATGTGCTGATCCACGAGATCGGCCACCATTTCGGCCTTTCGGACGAGGACATCGCCCGGCTGGAGGCGGAGGACTGACCGCCGCTCCGGCTTTGCCGGGCCCACACGCCAGGCTTCCTGGCCTCGCCCAGGCAGCCGCCGGCGGAGGGAGGAAGCGGTACGGGGGATCTTCCTCACCGAGGAGGGGGAGACCCGAAGGCGGCCGCAAGGTCGGCGCCATCGCCGAGGTCGAGATCGGCATGCAGAGAAACCGGGTTCGGTTGGCGCGAGACGGCTGGGCTGCGCTGGGCTGAAAACGATCTGAACAGGGATGGTGGGGGTCTCATGGGGTCCCCGGAGGGGAGGTTTCCTGCCCAAGAGGCCGCCCGCGCGCCCCGCCCCGCTTTGCGCTAGCTTCTCCGCGACCGCGCAGGACCCGGCATGCCCGACATCGGCGTCAACCCCCAGGAGACGACGGAACTCCCGGCCCGCCCGCCGCGCCGCCGCTGGCTCTCGCCGCTGCTCCGGCGCATCCTGCTGCTCAACGTGCTGCCGCCGGCGCTGCTCGCCGCCGCCATGCTCTACCTCGACCAGTACCAGAACGGCCTGCTCGCCGCCGAGGTCGAGTCCATGCGCACCCAGGCGCGCATCTACGCCGGCGCCATCGCCGAGGCCGCGACCCGCCCGCAGGAGGACCGGCTGGTCCTGGTGCCGGAGATTGCCCGGCCCCTGCTGCGCCGCCTGGTCGAGCCCTCGCCCAACACCCAGGCGCGGCTCTTCGACAACACCGGCCTTCTTGTCGCCGACAGCCGGGTGCGCGAAGGCGCCGGCGGCGCCGTGGTGGCCGAGCCGCTCCCGCCGCCCGAGCCGCGCGGCGCGCTCTCCTCCACCATCGCCAGCCTGTACGACCGCCTGCTGACCCTGCTGCCCGTCCAGGGCCGCGACGACGTGATGGTGGACGTGAACCCGGACGCCCCCTCCTTCGACTGGCAGCCCGATCTCGGCCCCGATCGGCGAGAGGAACTGCGCCTCGCGCTCGAGGGCGGGGTGCGCCCCTATATCCGCCGCACCGCCGATGGCCGCCTGCTGGTCTCGGTGGCCGAGCCGGCGAAGCGCGGCAACCAGACGGTCGGCATCGTGCTGCTGACACGCGAGGCGCGGGAGGTGGACCAGCGGCTTTTCGAGATCCGCGCGAGCGTGCTCGGCATCTTCAGCATCGCCCTCGTGCTGACCGTGCTGCTCTCCCTCTACCTTTCGCAGACGCTGGCGACGCCGATCATGCAGCTCGCGGGTGCCGCGGCGCGCATGCGGGAAGGGCAGGGACGCTCGGGCAGCGTGCCGCCGGCCCTGCTCGGCCGCAGCGACGAGATCGGCATCCTGGCGCGCGACCTGCAGGCGGCGGCGCGTGCCCTCTGGGCTCGCATCGACAGCAATGAGCGCTTCGCGGCGGATGTGGCGCATGAGCTGCGCAACCCGCTCACCTCGGTCCGCAGCGCGATCGAGACGCTGCGCCGCATCGAGAATCCGGAGCAGCAGAAGCGGCTGCTCGCGATCATCAGCGAGGACGCGGTGCGCATGGACCGGCTGATCGCCGATATCGCCGACAGCTCCCGCGTCGATGCCGAGCTCTCCCGTACCGTGGCGGGCCCGGTGGACGTGGCGCCCATCCTCTCCACGCTGGCCGAGCTGCAGAACGCGACGCGGGAGGACGGCGACCCGCGCGTGGTGCTGGAGGCGCCGGCGGAGGGGCTGGTGGCGCTCGGCGTGGAAGGGCGGCTGGTGCAGGTGTTCCGCAACCTGCTGGGCAACGCGATCTCCTTCAGCCCGGCCGAGGGCCGCGTCTGGGTCCGCGCCCGCCGCGCCGGCGGCCTGGTGGAGGTGGCGGTGGAGGACGAGGGCCCGGGCATCCCGGAGGCGAAGATCGAGGGCATCTTCGATCGCTTCTATTCCGAACGGCCTCTGGGCGAGCGCTTCGGCCAGCATTCCGGCCTCGGCCTCTCGATCAGCCGGCAGATCGTGGAGGGGCTGCGCGGCCGCATCAGCGCGGAGAACCGTCGCGATGCGAAGGGGCGGGTGCTCGGCGCGCGCTTCGTCGTGCGGCTGCCGGCGGCGTAGTCGCTGGCGCACGCCGCGCGCCAGCAGAGTCGTGCGGCTGCCGGCGGCGTAGTCGCCGGCGCGCGCCGCGCGCCTGCAGAGGCAGTTGCCGGCGGCACAGGAAAGGCTTGCAGCGGCGACCGCGCGCGTGTCCCATGACAACAAAAGCACTGCGGCGAAGGCGGGAGGCACTAACCCATGTTGCCCTATCTAAATGGTAGGGATAAACGGGAGCGCCCGGCCAGAGAGGCGGGGCCAGCCCGGGAGACCATCATGACAATCCGCCGTCGCGTCCTGCTCGCCGGCGCCGCCGCGCTCGCCGCCGCCCCCGCCCGCGCGCAGCAGACCGACTATCCCGACCGCGCCGTCCGCTACATCGTCCCCTTCACCCCGGCCGGCCTCACCGACATCATGGCCCGCCTGGTCGCACATCGGCTCGCCGCGGACTGGGCGAGGCCGGTGGTGGTGGAGAACCGCCCGGGCGGCAACGCGCTGATCGGCGCCGAGGCCGCGGCGAAGGCGACGGCCGATGGCTATACCCTGCTCGCCATCACCCTGACGCACGCGGTGAATGTCAGCCTCTTCCCGCAGGCGCCCTACGAATTGCTGCGCGACTTCGCGCCCATCTCAATACTCGGCGCGCTGCCGCTCGTCGTGGTGGTCAACCCGGCCAACCCGGCGCGCGACCTGGCTGAGCTCCTTGCGCAGGCGCGCAGCAGGCCGCTCAATGGCGGCTCCTCCGGCAATGGCTCGCCGCCGCATCTCGCGCTGGAGCTGTTCCGCCGCGAGGCCGAGGCCGGCCCCAAGCTGGTGCACGTGCCTTATCGTGGCGGCGCGCCAGGGGTCACGGACCTCGTCGCCGGCAATCTCGATCTCATGCTCTCCAACCTCCCCGAATGCATCGGCCAGATCAGGGCCGGGCGGCTCCGCCCGCTTGCCGTGACGGCGCCCGAGCGGCACCGCCTGCTGCCGGAGGTGCCGACGGTGCGGGAGGCCGGCGCGCCCGGCCTCGAGATCAACAATTGGACGGGCGTCGTCACCAACGCGGCCGTGCCGCAACCCATCCTCGCGCGCCTCGGGTCCGGCGTGCAGGCCGCGATCCAGGATCCCTCGGTGCGGCAGAAGGCCGAGGAGGGCGGCTTCGAAGTCCTCGGCTGGGAGGCGGCGCGCTCCCGCGCCTTCCTGACCGAGGAGGTGGCGCGCTGGGGCCGGCTGGTGCAGGAGGCAGGGATCCGGGCGGACTGAATGGTCGCAATCGTCATCAGCGAGTTCATGGAGGATATGGCGGTCGGCTCGCTGCGCGCCGCCTATCCCACCCTCTACGATCCTGGCCTGGTGGACCGGCCCGCCGACCTCGCCGCCTCGCTCGCCGGGGCGCGCGCGCTGATCGTGCGCAACCGCACGCGGGTGGACGATGTGCTGCTCGCCTCCGCGCCGCACCTGACGGTGATCGGGCGGCTCGGCGTCGGGCTCGACAACATCGCGCTGCCGGATTGCCGGAAGCGCGGCATCGAGGTGATCCCGGCCGCCGGCGCCAATGCCGATTCGGTGGCCGAATACGTGATCCTCGCGGTCGGCCTGCTACTGCGCGGCGCCTTCATGGCGAGCGCCGAGATCGCGGCCGGCGAATGGCCGCGGGCGCGGCTCTCCTCCGGCCGCGAGATGGGCGGCAAGACGCTCGGCGTCATCGGCTTCGGCGATATCGGCCGGCGCGTCGCCAGGCTGGCGCGCGCCTTCGGGATGGGCGTGGTGGCGCACGACCCGGTGCTGCCGAACGACCATTCCGGCTGGACCGAGACGCCGGCCAGGCGCGTCTCGCTGGAGGAGCTGCTGGCGCGGTCGGACGCGGTGACGCTGCACGTGCCGCTGACGCCTGCGACGCGCGGACTGCTCTCCGCCGCGCGGCTCGCCCTCATGAAGCCGGATGCGGTGCTGGTGAACACCGCGCGCGGCGGGGTGGTGGAGGAGGCGGCGCTGGCCGCGGCGCTCTCCGCCGGGCGATTGGGCGGCGCCGCGCTGGACGTGTTCGAGACGGAGCCGCTGCCGGCGGGCTCGCCGCTTGCCGGCGCGCCGAACCTGCTGATGACGCCGCACATCGCGGGGGTGACGTTGGAGAGCAACGGGCGGGTCTCCACGCTGATCGCCGAGCGGGTGCTGATGGCGCTGGCGATGGCGTGAGGGCGTCGCTGCCCTGAAGGTTGCGGCATTCCGCTGATCGACCCGTGGGTGTCCGGATGAGCGTGGCCGGATGGGTGCCATGGCGCCGCCCGAGCGGCGCGCGTATCTCCGGCCCATGCCGAGCCGCGCCTGTATCCCATGCCCCGTCTGACCCTCCCCGAAGCCGAGGAGCTCGCCCGCCGCGCCCTGGCCGCCGCCGG
>DASQVL010000760.1:0-2125 GCA_035640795.1 Crenalkalicoccus sp.
CCGAGCCCGGCATAGAGCGCGGCGAGGCGCGCGGCGTAGCGCTCCGGGCTGAACAGCGCGGCGCGGCGCGGCCCGGCGGCGGCCAGCCGCGCCCGCAGCACCTCGTCCCCGTCCACCGCCTGGATCGCCTGCACCAGGGCCGAGATGTCGTAGGGGTCCACGGTCAGCGCCGCATCGCCCACCACCTCGGGCATAGAGGCGGTGTTCGAGGTGATGACCGGCGTCCCCAGCAGCATCGCCTCCAGCGCCGGCAGGCCGAACCCCTCGTAGAGCGAGGGGAAGAGCACGGCGCGGGCGCCGCGGATCAGCCCGACCAGCAGGCGGAAGGGGGCGTAGTCCAGCAGCATGACCTTGTGGCGGGTGCGCAGGCTGTCGCCCTCCCGCACCAGCCAGCGGATGTGGTCGTCGAAGAGCAGGCGGAGCTCCTGCTCGCTCTTCCAGGCCTTCTTGCCGACCAGGACGAGCGGGCCCTCGACGCCGCTCGCCAGGAAGGCCTGGATCAGCCGGCCGACATTCTTCTTGGGCTCGATGGCGCCGAAGAACAGCCAGTAGCGCCCGGCCTCCAGCCCGAAGCTGCCGGCGACCTCGGCGCGGACCGCGGGCATCGGCATCTCCGTGAAGCGGCGCGGGATGGTGACCGCCTGGTAGGTGTTGGTCACCCGCTCCTCCGGCACGCCGAGAAGGGAGACGATGTCGCGCTTCGAGTTCTCGGAGACGGTGACGATGTGGTCGGCCAGCTGGCCGAGCATCCGGTTCAGCCGGAAGTAGCGGCGCTTGTGGTCGAGCGTGGTGTAGGGCAGGCGGAGCGGTACCAGATCGTGCAGCGTGTAGATGTTGCGCGTGCCGGGGACCAGGGTGGGCAGCGGGTAGGTCCAGTGCATCAGCGCCGGCGCCTCCGGGATGCGGAGCTTCAGCCGGGTGCCGAAGACGCGGTAATTGGCGTGCGCCTGCTGGAACGCGTCCATGGCGTTCCACAGCGCGTCGAAATGCGGCAGGCGGTCGCGGAAGGTGGTGGCGATGACGCGGCCGGTGACCGGGACGGGGGCGGCGAACTCGCCGACCGGGGCGCGCACCAGGCGACGGCCGCGGCGCAGGAGGGTCAGCCAGGCGGGCGGGTTTCCCACCCGCTCGTCGAAGAAGGCGATCTCGCGGATCAGCGGGTCCAGGGAGGGCGATCCGCGGCCGCCATAAAGGACGCCGACCTGGTAGCCGAGCTCGCCCAGGGCGAAGCTGAGGTTGCGCGCGTAGGTGGCCACGCCCGTGCCCTGCTCCAGCGCCAGGTTGTAGCCATCCAGGAAGAGAAGCGGCGCGCCGGGATGCGCCTTCCGTCCTTCAACCATGGCCCCCTGCGCGCCGGTCCCCAGCCGATCCTAGCCGGCGATCACCCGGGGCGAAATCGCCCGGGCGCGATTCGCGGGATCTGCGACATCCCGGCCCCGGGCGGAGTCCGGCTTTTCACTTGCGGGTTGCACGGCGAAAGCTGATCCTCGCCGCGGAGGAACTTTCCGCCCGTGGTCCAGTCAACCGAGGACACGCCCGGCATGATTGCCGTGCCCGCGACGCAGCGCGGGCCAATGGCGATGCTTCCGCTCGGGCTGGTCGAAGTCGCGGTTCTGCTGCTTCGGCTGAGTGCGCTGGCGGTGCTGGTGGGCGTGCCGGCGGGGCTGGTCTGGCTGGTGGCGCGGTAGGCCCGGCCGCTCATCGGGTCGCCCTTGGGGTCGGGTTGCCCCTGGGGGAGCACGGCCCGACGCCCGACGCGAGCCGCGCCCGCCCTCACCGCCGCCGCCGCAGCAACAGATGCACCGCCCCCGGATTCGCAGCATGCGGATGCGCCGCCCCCAGCAGCATCCCCCGCAGCCCCGGCCCGTTCAGCCAGTGCGGCAATTCCCGCCGCAGCACGCCGCCCTCGGGCGAGGAGCCGCGGCCGGTGACGATGGCGACGCAGCGCAGCCCCTCCGCCTGTGCCGCGGCCAGGAAATCATGCACCGCCACATAGGCGCGCTCCCGGCTGTGGCCGTGCAGGTCCAGCGTGCGCTCCGGCCGGATGCGGCCGCGCCGCAGGTCGCGCCAGCGCCGCGCATCCAGCCCCGGCGGCGGGGCGCCGACGGCGAGCGGCGCCGGCGGG
>DASQVL010000761.1:0-7800 GCA_035640795.1 Crenalkalicoccus sp.
AGCCGCACCCGTGCATCGTCGGCGAAGATATGGGTGTAGCCGATGCTGAGCGCGAGGCGCTGCAGCACCTGCCAGGTCGCGCCCACCGAGAGCCAGTAGCGGTTGCTGTCCGCGATGCGGGGATCGCGCGTCACCTGCGGCACCGGCGTCTTGTCCCAGGCGAAGCCGGTGCGCAGCGTCACGGCCTCGGTCACCCGGTACTCCGTGCCGATGGAGAGGAACCAGTTGGGCTGCCAGCGCTCCTCGGTGATCGAGGCGGGGCGGCCATTGTCGAAGCGCGTCACCAGCTCATGGAAGCGCGACCAGTTCGTCCATTCCGCCCCGAGCAGCAGGCGCCAGCGCTCCGTGAGGAGCTGCGTGACGCCGAGGGTGATGCTGTCCGGCGAGGTAAACTTCGCGCGCGCCCCGCCATCGGCGAAGGCGGGCGAGCGGTTGAGCGGCGGGGGCACCGCATCGAAGCGCACATCGCCGCGGAGATCGTGGAAGATCGGCGAGCGGTAGGCGAAGCCGAGCATGGTGCCCGGCCGCACCTCCCACTGCGCGCCGATCTGCCAGCCCACCGCCCAGCTGTCGCCGGAGAGGGTGGTGCGGCCGTCGAAGGCGCCGGGCGCGAAGCCGAGGCGGCCGAGGCCGGCGAGTGCGCCGATGCTGCCGAAATCCACCGCGTTGGAGAGGCGCGCATCGGCGTACTGGATGAGCAGCGCGGCGCCGAGCGCGAGGCTGGGCATCGGCCGCCAGGAGAGCGCCGGGGCGATGTCCACGGTCTTGAGCGAGGAGGTGTAGGCCCGGTAGCGGCCGATGAAGTCCACCGGATACTTGGTCACCAGGCCGAAGGGCGCGCTCACGCTCAGGCCGAAGCGCCAATCCGGCGCGATCGGCAGGGTGCCGTGGAAGCTCGGCACGAAGGCATCCACGAGCGGGTCGCCGCCGAGCGAGCCGGTGATCGGGGTGTTGCCCAGCACCGCCGCCCGGCTCGCCGAGCCGTTCCGTGCCTGTGCGGAGGGGAAGATGGCGCTGGCGACGGAGGCGGACTGGATCCCCTCCAGCCAGGCCATGGAGGCCGGGTTGAAGAACAGGAAGCTCGGGTCGTCACCGCGGGCGGCGGCGCCGGCGAAGGAGGCGCCCTGGCCGACCGCGCTCTGCTCGCGGATTTCGAAGCCGGCAGCGGCGGCCAGGCGCGGCGCGCCGATCATCAGCCCCGCCAGGGCAGCGCCGCAGGCGGCGCTGGCAAGCCTTCCCCACATCCGTTTCTCTCCCCATGCGGCCGCCTTGGCCGGCTTGTCGGACTGTCACCCGACCGTCAGGTTATCCGGAGTGACGTTAACGTCAATCGCCGCGCGTATAGGGCAGCCCCCTTTGATACCGCTCTGCACAAATCCTGACTTGCAGCCTGCGAAGCAGGCTGAGCGGCCGGAGGCCGCGCCGGCGCTTGAGGGCGTTTGTGTGTCAACACAAGCGCGGACCGGTATGAGAACGGCAGGAAGCGAGGAGAGCGCGCATGGCGGATGCGGAAACCCTGATGGCGCAGATGCGGGCGCGCGCCGCGGTGCTCGGCGCGCTCGGCTACCGGGTGCGCTTCGACCTGACCGATACCGGCGAGTCGATCCTGGTGGACGGCCAGCCGGGGGGCGAGATCGGCCCGGCGACGGAGGCGACGGAAGCGGACACGGTGCTGCGCCTCGCCTCGGGCGACCTCGAGAAGCTGATTGCCGGGCGGCTCAGCCCGATGCTCGCCTTCTCGACCGGGCGGCTGCGCGTCGAGGGTTCGAAGGGCGTGGCACTGAAGCTCGCCAGCCTGCTGGACGAGGATTGAGGCGGGCGGGTTGCGCCCCGGGCACGCCCGCCGCCGTCCCGCCAATCGCCTCCGGCCCGTGCCGCCGCAGCGCCTCCACCCCCGGGGCGGCGAGCGCCGCGTTCGCCAGCCCGTTCAGCCGCGCCACCAGCCCGCTGCGGCGATTCACGGCGCGGGATCCTCCGAGACGCAGGCGTCGAGCCCGGGCTGCGCGCGGCCGGCGCGCATCGGCACGCAGGATTCGGGAGGCGCCGCCACGAAGCGCACGCCGCGATCGGCGAGCGTGCCCAGCACGCGGTCCAGGTGCCGCATCGCGCCGTTCGGCAGGTCGTGCAGCACCATCAGCACGGGCGCCTCGGCCCTGGCCGCGTCGAGCGCGCGCTCCGGCCAGCCCTCCGGGTCGGCGAAGTCGCCGGGCACGCTGTTCCACAGCACGATGGTGTAGCCCCCCGCGGCCAGGTGCCGGGCGGCGCTGCGGTTCAGCAGATGCGGCCCGAGCGCCCCGCCGCCGCCATTCGGCCGGAACAGCGGCGGCGTGGCCCGCAGCCCGTCCAGCAGCGCCTCGGCCGCGGTGATCTCCGCGATCGCCTCCGCCCCGCTGCGGCGGCCGAGCGGCGTGCCATGGGTCAGCGTGTGGTTGCCGATGGCGTGGCCCTCGGCGCGGGCGCGCTCTGCCAGCGCCCGGCGCATCGGGTCGCGCAGCTTTTCGCCCACCACGAAGAAGCTCGCCGGGATGCGCCGGCGGGCCAGCACCTCCAGCACCTGCGGCGTCGCCCCGGGCTCCGGCCCGTTGTCGAAGGTGAAGCAGAGCTCGGTCATGCCCGATCCTGTCATGCCAGGGCGAATTTCCCGATGCAAAGGGCGGCGATCAGCCAGACCGCGCCGCTCACCTCGCCTGGCCGGCCGGCGACCAGCTTCAGCGCCGCATAGGCGATGAAGCCGAGGCCGATGCCGGTGGCGATGGAGAAGGTGAAGGGGGTCGCGATCGCCGTCAGCACGGCCGGGACATATTCCGTCAAATCCTCCCAATCGAGGCTGCGCAGCGCCTGCGCCATCAGGCAGGCGACGAAGAGCAGCGCGGGCGCGGTGGCGAAGCCCGGGATCGCGGTGGCGAGCGGTGCCAGGAACAGCGCGAGCAGGAACAGCGCCGCGACGGTCAGCGCGGTGAGGCCGGTGCGCCCGCCCGCCTGGATGCCCGCCGCGCTCTCGATGTAGCTGACGGTGGTCGAGGTGCCGAGCAGCGCGCCCATCACCGCGCCGGCGGAATCCGCCAGCAGCGCGCGGCCGAGCGCCGGCACCGTGCCGTCCGGCCGCATCAGCCCGGCGCGGTGCGCGGTCGCGATCAGCGTGCCGGTGTTGTCCAGCAGATCCACCAGGAAGAAGGTGAAGAGGATGCCGGCGACGCCGAAGCTGAGCGCGCTTCCGATGTCGAGCGCGAGGAAGCTCGGCGCGAGGGAGGGCGGCAGGTCCACCACACCCTCGAACCGCGTGAGGCCGAGCGGGATCCCCGCCGCCGCCGTCGCCAGCATGCCGAGCACGATGGCGCCGGGCACGCGCCGCGCCGAAAGCCCGGCGATCAGCACGAAGCCCGCCGCGCCGAGCAGCGCCTCCGGCTGCCGCACATCGCCGAGCGTCACCAGCGTCTCCGGGCTTGCCATGACGAGGTGCATGGCGCGCAGCCCGATCAGGCCGAGGAAGAAGCCGATCCCGGCCGCGATGCCGAGCTTGAGGCCGAGCGGGATGCCGTTGATCAGCCACTCCCGCACCCGCAGCAGCGAGACCGCCAGGAACAGCAGGCCGGAGAGGAAGACCGCGCCGAGCGCCACCTGCCATGGCACGCCCATCCCCTGCACGACGGAGTATGTGAAGTAGGCGTTCAGCCCCATCCCGGGGGCAAGGGCGATGGGCAGGTTCGCCAGCAGGCCCATCAGCGCGGAGCCGATGGCGGCGGCGAGGCAGGTGGCGACGAAGGCGGCACCCTGGTCCATGCCGGCAGCGGCCAGGATCGCCGGGTTCACCACGATGATGTAGGCCATGGTCAGGAAGGTCGTCGCACCCGCCAGCATCTCGGTGCGCGCGGTGGTGCCGCGTTCGGCCAGGGCGAAGAAACGTTTCATGCGGGCGGCGGGCTCTCCGGCGGGGCCGCGATCTGCCGCCGCCGCTCCCGCCCGCCAAGGGGCAGCGGCTGCGGGACGGTCAGTGCGCGTCCACCGCCTGGATCATCGCCCGGATGCGCGGATAGATGCCGAGCGCCCAGCGCCGCCCGCTGAACACCCCGTAATGGCCGACCCCGGTCTGCAGGTGGTGGCGCTTCAGGGAAGGCCGGATGCCGCGGCAGAGGTCCAGCGCGGCCATGGTCTGGCCGACCGAGCAGATGTCGTCGCGTTCCCCCTCCACCGTCAGCAGGGCGGCGCGGCGGACCGCCTCCGGCCGCACCTTGCGGCCGCGCCAGGTCAGGCGGCCGGCGGGCAGGTCGTGGCGCTGGAAGACCCGCTCGATGGTCTCCAGGTAGAACTCCGCTGGCAGGTCCATCACGGCGAAGTACTCCTCGTAGAAGCGCCGGTGCGCCGCCGCCGCCGCGGCGTCGCCGGCGACCAGGCTGCGGTACTGCGTCTGGAAGGCGCGCAGGTGGCGCTCCGGGTTCATGGCCATGAAGGCGGCAAGCTGCAGCGCGCCGGGATGGACGCGGCGGCCGGCACCCCGGTGCCGCCAGGGCACCGTGCTGATCATGCGCCGCTCGAACCAGGCGATCGGGTGGCCCGCCGCGAGCGCGTTCACCCGCGTCGGCCCGATGCGCGTGTCCACCGGCCCGGCCAGCAGGGCGATGCTGCGCGGCTGCGCCGGGTCGTGCTCCTCCGCCATCAGCGCGGCCGCCGCCAGCACGGCGACCACCGGCTGGCAGACCGCCATCACATGCGTCCCCGGGCCGAGCGCGCGGAGGAACAGCATCACGTGCTCGATGAAGGCGTCGAAGTCGAAGCGGCCGGCCGCGAGCGGCACGTCGCGGGCGTTGTGCCAGTCGGTCAGGTAGAGGTCGTGGTCCGGCAGCAGCACCTGCACGGTGTGGCGCAGCAGCGTGGCGAAGTGGCCGGACATCGGGGCGACCAGCAGGAGCCGGGGCTGGCGCTGCGCCACCTCCTTGCGGAAGTGCAGCAGCGTGGCGAAGGGTGTGGCCGCGGCCGGCACCTCCTCCACCGCCGCCAGCCGGTTGCCCACCGGCACCGGTTCCAGCCCGAAATCCGGGCGGCGATGGGTGGTGGCGAGGCCGGCGAAGACCTCGCAGGCGGCCCGGGCGCGGAGCAGGGCGGGCGCCGCCGCGGGCAGCCCCTCCCACTGCCGCAGCAGCGGGCCGAGGCCGCGCGCGGCGAGGCGGAGCGGCGTGAGCATGTCGTGCTGCGCGTCGAGGGCGGGGTAGATCATGGGGCGGACACGGGGGCGGGCCCGGGGGCGGGCATGGGGGCGGGCACGGCACGGGGGTTGCTTGTCCCCGCCCGCCCCATGGCGTGGGATCCGCTCGCATGGCCGAGGCCAGGCTTCGCATCAGCAGCCGGAACTACTCCTCCTGGTCGCTGCGCGGCTGGCTGCTCGCGCGCATGTCCGGCCTCGACTTCGCCGTCGAGCAGGTCTCCCCCGACGACATCGAGGTGCGCGCCGAGCTGCTGCTGCAGAGCTCCTCCATCCGCATCCCCTGCCTGTTCCATGGCGAGGTCACGGTGTGGGACACGCTGGCCATCGCCGAGTACCTGAACGAGATCCGGCCGGAGGCGCGCATGCTGCCGGAGGAGCGCGCGGCGCGCGCCACCTGCCGCGCCATCTCCGGCGAGATGCATTCGGGCTTCGAGGCGCTGCGCTCCTCCCTGCCCATGAACCTGCGCGCGCACCGGCCGGGCTTCACGCTGTGGTCCGGCCCGCGCGCCGACATCGAGCGGATCACCGCCGTCTGGCATGACTGCCTGGCGCGCCGGGGTGGGCCCTGGCTGTTCGGCGAACGGCCGAGCGTGGCGGACGCCATGTACGCGCCGGTGGTGACACGGCTGCTGACCTATGACGTGCAGCTGGACGCCGTCGCCGCCGGCTACTGCGCCACGATCATGGCCTGGCCCGACATGGCCGAATGGGTCGCCGCCGCAAAGGCCGAGCCGGAGGAGACCATCGCCGAGCTGGAGATCGAGGCGGAGTTCTGACCGCACGCCGCCGGGACCCCGCCCGCCCCTCAGCCCTGCGCCCAGGGCGTGGGCGCCGGCACGGCGCAGGGGCCTTCGACGTCCTCCGTGCCGAAATCGGCGGGGCCGACCACTTCCAGGTATTCCATGTCCGGCGAGTAGTCGAACAGGTAGTGCACGATCCCCGGGCGCTGGTGGACGCAGTCGCCGGCGGCGACCAGCGTCTCCCGGTCCTCGTACATGAAGCGCGCCCAGCCCTTCAGCATGAGGACGATGTGGAACTCGGCGCTGTGGCGGTGCCAGCCCGTGCCGACCTCCGGCGCGTCCTTCGCGCGCACCAGCTGCGCGATGACGCGGCCGCCGGTCGCGCCGGCGATGCCGAGGTCGCGGTAGAGGAAGAAGTCACGCAGGCCTTCCCCGCGCCAGGGCGTGTCGCCTGGCCGGACATGCGAGAATTCGGAGATCATGGGCTTCTCGAGCATCGGGCCACTCCCCCGGGGTTGCGCCGCGCGTGCGGCATCGGTGCCCTGCCGGGCCCGCTGGCCCGGCCAGGCTGAATGCGCGTGCCGGCTTCTCCCCGGTGGGCGCCCGCTCGGTCACGGGGTGCCACCGCCCGCCGACGACAGGGCCGGCATGGCCTCGCCAAGGTGACACGCGCGGTTGCGACGCCGCAACACGTTTTGCTGCGCCGCAGCGCGCGCTCGGCGGCGGGCGGCGCTTCCGCCCCGCCGGGCGGCACGGCAGGGTGCCGCCATGCCTCTGCCCCGCGCCTTCCAGCCGCTCCGCCACGGGACCTTCCGCACGCTCTGGCTGGCGACGCTCGCCAGCAACATCGGCACCTGGGTGCAGAACACCGGGGCTGGCTGGCTGATGACCAGCCTCGACCCCTCGCCGCTCATGGTCAGCCTGGTGCAGGCGGCCTCCATGCTGCCGGTCTTCCTGCTCGGCCTGCTGGCCGGAGCGCTCGCCGACATCGTGGACCGCCGGCTCTTCCTGATCGGCGCGCAGCTCTGGGTCCTGGCGATGGGGCTGCTGCTGGCGGCGCTGACCGCCGCCGGCGTGCTCGGCCCCTGGGGGCTGCTCGCGCTCACCTTCGCGATCGGCGCCGGCGCGGCGATGAACTTCCCCGCCTGGGCGGCGACGACGCCCGAGCTCGTGCCGCGCGAGGACCTGGTCGGCGCCATCGCGCTGAACGGCATCGGCTTCAACCTGGCGCGCGCCATCGGTCCGGCGCTCGGCGGCTTCGCGATTGCCGTGGCGGGGGCCGAGGCCGCCTTCACGCTGAACGCGGTCACCTTCCTGGTGCTGATCCTGGCGCTGCTCGGCTGGCGGCGGCGCCCGATGATGAACCGGCTGCCGAAGGAGAGGCTGGTCGCCGCCATGGCCGCCGGGCTGCGCTTCGTGCGGGCGACGCCGGCGATGCACGCGGCGATCATCCGCGCCTGCAGCTTCTTCCTGTTCAGCGCCGCGGTCTGGGGCCTGCTGCCGCTGATCGTGCGCGAGAGGCTGGGGCTGGGGCCGGAGGCCTTCGGGCTGATGCTGGCGGCGATGGGCGGCGGCGCGGTGGGCGCCGGCTTCCTGCTCCCCGCGCTGCGCGGGTTCCTCGACCGTGGCGCGCAGGTGTTCTGGGCCTCGCTGCTCGCGGCGGCGGCGATGGCGCTGCTCGCCGCCGCCCGGCACTGGCTGCCGGCGGGGATCGCCATGCTGGCCTATGGCGCGGCCTGGATCACCGCGGGCAGCACGCTCTCCACCGCCGCGCAGCTCGCCGCCCCGGCCTGGGTGCGGGCGCGCGCCATCGCGATCTACCAGCTCAGCTTCTTCGGCGCGCTGTCGGTGGGCGCGGCG
>DASQVL010000762.1:0-2639 GCA_035640795.1 Crenalkalicoccus sp.
CGGCGGCGCTCGACGCCTTCGCGGCGAGCTGGGAGCGGCTGGAGGTGGACCGCTTCATGGCCGATGGCGGGCGCTACCGCCGCCGCCGCCACGCCAATTTCCTGCAGCGCCAGGGCGTGCCCGGCGCGGAGCGCGGGCCGCACCGGCCGCACTTCCAGTCGGTCGTGCACAACCAGCTGAATGGCGGGCAGGATCGCTGGTTCGCCCCGGTCGAGGACGCGGTGGCGGAAAGCCCCCCGGTGCAGGCGCTGCTCGGCCTCGGCCGCGGCGTCGCCGACGCGCTCTTCCCCGGCCAGGACTGGTTCGTCGAGATGCACCAGTTCCGCATCGAGGCGGCCGCAGGCACGCCCGGCCTGCCGACGCCGGAAGGCGCGCACCATGACGGCGTGGACCTGGTGCTGATCGGCATGATCGCCCGCACCAATCTGGAGGGCGGGGAGACGCTGATTCTGGACGAGGCGGACCGGGAATTGGCGCGCTTCACGCTGAGCGGGCGGCTGGACCTGGCGGTGATCGACGACGCGCGCGTGAAGCACGGCGTGACGCCGGTGCGCCCCGCCGATGCCGCGCTGCCCTCCTGCCGCGACGTGCTGGTGCTGACCTGGAAGCGGGGCGGGGCGCCGGGCTGACGCCTCGGGCGACCCCACGCTAACCGTGCGCCGCCGGGCGACGAAGCATGGCGCGTCCCGAGGAGTGACGCCCATGCTCGACTCCATCCGCCTGCCCGCCCCCTCCGCCCTCGCTTTCGGCCTCGCCGCCGGGCTCTGCCTCGGCCTGATGCTCTGGGCCGTCGGCGTCGGGCAGATCGCACTGCTGCTGCTCGCCGTCGCGCTGATGACCGCGGCGTCCCGCGCGCTGGACGGCGCTCCGCTCGCCCTCACCGCCGGCACGGTGGCGCTCGCCGCCGCGTCCTTCATCGCCCTCGCCGTGCAGAGCTGACCGCGCTGCGATAGGCTGGCGGCGGGGAGGGCCCGACATGCCGCCAGCCGAGACGACGCCACTCTGGGCCTGGGACGCCGTGGAGCTGGCACGGGCCATCCGCCTCCGCCGCGTCTCGGCACGGGAGGCGACGCAGGCGGTGCTCGACCGCTGCAGGGCGGTGAACCCGCGGATCAATGCCGTCGTCACCGTGCTGGCGGAGCAGGCGATGGAAGCGGCCGAGGCGGCCGACGCGAAGCAGGCGCGCGGGGAGGCGCTGCCGCCGCTGCACGGCGTGCCCGTCACCACCAAGATCAACGTGGACCAGGAAGGCCTGCCGACCAGCAATGGCTGCGTCGGCCTCAGGGACCTGGTCGCGCCGGCGGACAGCGCCGTGGTCGGCAACCTGCGCCGCGCCGGCGCCATCCTGGTCGGCCGCACCAACACGCCCGCACTCTCCATGCGCTGGTTCACCGAGAACGCGCTGCATGGCCGCACGCTGAACCCGTGGAGTGCCGCGCACACGCCGGGCGGCTCATCCGGCGGCGCGGCCGCGGCCTGCGCGGCCGGGATCGGGCCGATCGCGCATGGCAACGACCTCGGCGGCTCGGTGCGCTACCCGGCCTATGCCTGCGGCATCGCGGGGCTGCGGCCCTCGGCCGGGCGCATCCCGGCCTTCAACCCGACGCTGGCGCAGGAGCGGCCGGTCTCCGGCCAGCTGATGTCCACCCAGGGACCGCTGGCGCGGCGCGTGGCGGATCTGCGCCTGGCGCTGGCCGCCATGGCGGCGGGCGACCACCGGGACCCGTGGTGGGTGCCCGCGCCCCTGGAAGGCCCGGCCCCGGCGCGGCCGATTCGTGTCGCGCTCTCCGTGGACCCGGCCGGCACCGGCGTGCACCCGGCGGTGGCGGAGGCGGTGCGCCGGGCGGGCGCAATCCTGGAGGCCGCCGGCTACCGCGTCGAGGAGGCCGACCCGCCCGGCTTCGCCGAGGCGGCGCGCGACTGGGACACGCTGAGCCATGGCGAGGCCGGGCTCTTCATGCGCGAGACCTTCGAGCGCCATGCCGATGAGGGCGCGCGGATCACCTACGGCTTCATGGCGGCGCACATGGCGGAGCCGACGCTCGAGGGCATGCTGCGCACGCTGGCCCGCCGCACCACGCACCAGCGTGCCTGGGCGGCCTTCCTCGCGGAGCGGCCGATCGTGCTCTGCCCCGTCTCGGCGGAGCCGCCCTTCCCGCAGGGTCTCGACGTCGCCGGCCAGCAGGCCTTCGAGGGCGTCTACCGCGCGCAGCAGGCGCTGCTGGCGACGCCGCTGCTCGGCCTGCCGAGTGTGGCGGTGCCGACCGGGACGGTGGACGTGGGCGGAACGCTGCTGCCGATGGGGGTGCAGGTGATCGCGCCGCGCTGGCGGGAGGACCTGGCGCTGGAGGCGGCGGAGGTGATCGAGGCGGCTTGCCCGATGCCGACGCCGGTTGATCCGGGGTAGGCGTGGGTTGCCCTTGAGGGAGGAGGGGAACCCTTCCCCCCAAGACCCCCTCCGCCCTTTTTCTGATCCCTTTTGCGGCGCGCTTGCCCAAACGTCTCGCGCCTGCCCAAAACCTGTTTCCCAGTTCGGCTGAAAGCGGGCCGTTTCCCCGTCCCGGCCGAATTCCGGAACGGGCCGCGCGCAGCCGCGGTCAAGGGTGGCCGCAGGCCACCGCGCAGCGGCGCGCAGCGCC
>DASQVL010000763.1:0-3835 GCA_035640795.1 Crenalkalicoccus sp.
GGGGCGAGCGGCACGGCCCGCGGTCAGCCCTCTTCCAGCGTGAAGCCCACCTTGAGCGTCACCTGGTAGCGCTCGACCTTCCCGCTCGCCACCTCGCCCCTGACCTGCACGACCTCGAACCACCGCACGTTCCGGACGGTGGTGGTCACCCTGCCGATGGCGTTCTGGATCGCATCGGAGACGCTCGAGCCCGAGGTGCCGACGAGTTCGACGATCTTGTAGACGTGCTCGGCCATGGCGCGCCCTCCTGCTCCCACGCAACCGACGCCGCGTGCGGTCAGCCTGCCGGAGGAGAACAACTCGCTGCCCGGATCCCGAGTTTCCTCGTTTTGGAACAGCTTCCACCGGATATTCGCGACAAGGTTGCCGAAACCTCCGCGCTGGTGACCCTGGATACGGATGGCGACGGCCTGACCGGCCGGAATCGGCTCCACCGGCAACTTTCCTCGGAATGGTTCCATAAGCGGACAGTCTGGCACGAAGATTGCTCGGCGCTGGCTCCTTCCGGAGGTATTGCCGATGCATCGACGCAGCCTGCTGGTCGCCGCCGCCTCCCTCGCCACATCGCCGCTCGCAGCACCGCGCCTCGCCCACGGCCAGGCAGGGCGAATCCTGAATTTCGTTCCCTACGCCGACGTCGCCTCGCCCGATCCGATCTGGAGCAGCACCTACGCGACGCGCACCTCCGCCCTCGCCGTCTTCGACACGCTCTACGGCGTCGACGAGGCCCTCGTCGCGAGCCCGCAGATGGTCGAAGGCCATGTCGTCGAGGAGGAGGGCAGCCGCTGGAGCCTGAGCTTGCGCTACGGGCTGGTCTTCCACGATGGTGAGAGGGTGCTCGCACGCGACTGCGTCGCCTCGATCGCGCGCTGGGGCAAACGCGACGCCTTCGGCCAGCAGCTCCTCGCGGCCACGGACGAGCTGCGCGCGGCCGACGACCGCACCATCATCTTTCGCCTCAAGCGGCCCTTTCCCATGCTGCCGGATGCGCTGGCGCGGCCCAGCTCCCTGGTCTGCGCCATGATGCCCGAGCGGATCGCCCGAACCGATCCCTACAGCCAGATGCCGGAGGTCATTGGCAGCGGCCCGTTCCGCTACGTTGCGGGAGAGCGCGTGCCCGGCGCCCGCGTGGTCTACGAGAGGCACGCCGCCTACCGGCCTCGGCCGGAGGGCGCGCCGAGCTTCACCGCGGGACCGCGCATCGCCCATCTCGACCGCGTCATCTTCAATGTCATGCCCGATCCTGCCGCCGCGGCGGCGGCGCTCCAGGTCGGCGAGGTCGACTGGATCGAGCAGCCGCTGATCGATCTCCTGCCGCTGCTCCGCCGGTCCCGGGACATCACCGTCGAGGTGAAGGACCGCTTCGGCTATCTGGGCCAGTTCCGCTTCAACCACCTGCATCCGCCCTTCAACAGCGCAGCCGTGCGCCGGGTGATCCTGGCGGCGATCAGCCAGACCGATTGCATGAAGGCGGTGGTGGGAAGCGAGGAGTCGATCGCCAACAGCAGGGTCGGCGTCTACACGCCGGGCTCGCCGGTGGAGACCGATGCGGGCATGGCGGCTGCGCCCGCGACACCGGCCGATTTCGCCGCGCTGAAGCGGGCGCTCGGCGAGGCCGGGTACAAGGGCGAGAGCGTGGTGATGCTCGCCGCCGCCGAGGTTCCACGCATCACCGCCGTCTGCGAGGTGACGCGCGACGTGCTGGTGCGGCTCGGCATCAACCTGGACTATGTGCAGGCGGACTGGGGCACGATCGGCGCGCGCACCACCAGCAAGGAGCCGATCGAGCGCGGCGGCTGGAGCTGCTACTGCACCTATGTCGGCGGCATCGACGCCATGTCGCCGGCGATGCATTCCGCCCTGCGCGGCAACGGCGTGCGCGGCGGTCCGCCCGGTTGGCCGACCAGCGAGCGCATCGAGGAGCTGCGCGCGCGGTTCGTCCTGGCGCCGGATCCCGCGGCGCAGAAGGCGGTCGCGCGCGAGTTGCAGCTGCAGGCCTGGCAGGACGTGCCCTTCGTCCCGCTCGGCCAGTTCATCCAGCCCGTCGCCTACCGCAAGGTCCTGACCGGCATGGTGCCTGGCGTGCCGCTGTTCACCAACATCCGCAAAGGCTGATATAGGGCCTGCAAGGCGTTGGGGGGGCCGCCAGCCGGCGTGGCCCGCTGGCAGGCGTGACCTCCCGGCCTTCTGCCGCAGGACGCCGGGACCCGCCCGGCGCCGGCCCGCGCGGCCGCGCCGCCCCTCAGGAGATTCGCCTATGGATCAGTTCGCCGGCTCAACGGCGCGGCCCGCTACGGGCGACCCCGCCGCCGAGGCGGCGCGCCGCCGCACCTTCGCCATCATCGCCCACCCGGACGCCGGCAAGACCACGCTGACCGAAAAACTCCTGTTGAAAGGCGGCGCCATCCAGCTGGCCGGCGCCGTCCGCGCCAAGGGCAATGCGCGGCGCACCCGGTCCGACTGGATGCAGATCGAACAGGACCGCGGCATTTCCGTCGCCACCTCCGTCATGACCTTCGAGCGCGACGGCCTGGTCTTCAACCTGCTCGACACGCCAGGCCACGAGGACTTCTCCGAGGACACCTACCGCACGCTCACCGCGGTGGACGCCGCGGTGATGGTGCTGGATGCCGCCAAGGGCATCGAGAGCCAGACGCGCAAGCTCTTCGAGGTCTGCCGGCTGCGCGACATCCCGATCCTCACCTTCATCAACAAGATGGACCGCGAGGCGCGTGACCCCTTCGAGCTCATCGATGAGATCGAGAAGACCCTCGCGCTGGACGCCGCGCCGGTCGCCTGGCCGGTCGGCCGCGCCGCCGAGTTCGCCGGCACCTACGACCTGCTGCGCGACCGGTTCCTCGCCGTGGATGCCGCGGATGCCGAGGGCACCGCGCTGGCCGGGCCGGACGACCCGCGCCTCGCCGCGCTGGTGGGGGAGGCGCGCGCCGCGGCACTCGTCGAGGAGAGCGGCCTGGCGCGCGCCGCCTGCCCGGAATTCGATCTCGGCCGGTTCCGCGAGGGCACGCTCACCCCGGTCTTCTTCGGCTCCGCGCTGCGCGACTTCGGCGTCGGTCATTTGCTGGACGGCCTCGCGCGCTACGCGCCGCCGCCGGGCTCCCGCGCCGCCGATCTGCGCGCGGTGGCGCCGGGGGAGGAGCGGCTGACCGGCTTCGTCTTCAAGGTGCAGGCCAACATGGACCCGAACCATCGGGACCGTGTCGCCTTCGTCCGGCTCTGCTCCGGCCGGCTGCTCAAGGGCATGCGCCTCAGGCAGGTGCGCACCGGCAAGCAGGTACCGGTCAACGCGCCGCTGTTCTTCTTCGCGAAGGACCGCCAGGTGGCGGAGGAGGCCTGGCCGGGCGACGTGGTGGGCATCGCCAACCACGGCTCCCTGCGCATCGGCGACACGCTGACCGAGGGCGAGGCGCTGAACTTCCGCGGCGTGCCGAGCTTCGCGCCGGAGATCCTGCGGCATGTGCGGCTGGAGGACCCGATGCTCGCCAAGAAGCTCCGCACCGCGCTCGATCAGCTGGCGGAGGAGGGCGTCGTGCAGGTCTTCCGCCCGCTGGACGGCTCGCCGCCGGTGGTCGGCGTGGTCGGGCAGCTGCAGCTGGATGTGCTGCAGAGCCGGCTGCGCGCGGAATACGGCGTGCCCGCGGGGTTCGATGCGACGATCTGGCAGGTGATGCGCTGGATCGCGCCGGCCACGCCCGCGGAGAAGCCGGCGCTGGAGCGCTTCCTCGCCGCCAACCGCCGCGATGCGGGGGAGGATCATGACGGCGCGCCGGTCGCCTTCTTCGCCTCCGACTGGCGCTGCCGGAGGGCGGAGGAGGAG
>DASQVL010000764.1:0-15274 GCA_035640795.1 Crenalkalicoccus sp.
CCTCCCCCAAGGGCAACCTACGCCCCGGTACTCACCCGCGCCGGCGCCGCACCTCGATGCCGCGCCCGGCCATGAACATGCGCAAGATGCGCGGCTGGGGCCGCTCAAACCGTAGAGCCGCATTCCGCCTCGTCTATTCCACCCGGATATGCGCCGCCTCGACGATCGGGCGGTAGCGGGCGATCTCGCCCTCGACGAAGGCCCTGAGCTCCGCCGGCGTGCCGGCGCGCGGCGTGAAGCCGAGCGCGGCGAGCTTCTCCCCGAGCCGCACGGAGCCCGCCGCCTGGCGCACCCGGGCCGACAGCGCCTCGGTAAGCTCGGGCGCCATGCCTTTCGGCCCCCAGAGCGCGTACCAGGAGACCATCTCGAGCGGTTCCATCCCGCTCTCGGCCACGGTCGGCACGTCGGGCGCAAGCGGCGAGCGCGCCGCCGTCGTCACCGCCAGCGCCCGCGCCCGTCCCGCGCGCACCAGCGGCAGGGAGGAGAGCATGGGATCCGCGATGAGGTGGATATTGCCGGCAGCGAGATCGGCGAGCGCCGGCCCGCCGCCGCGATAGGCCACCACCTCGTTCCCGACGCCGGCGCGCATCTTGAGCAGCTCGATGCAGAGATGTCCGGCCGAGCCATAGCCGGTGGTGGCGAAGCTGAACCTCCCGGGATCCGCGCGCACCAGGGCGAAGAATTCGCCGAGCGTCGTGGCCGGCACGGCGGGGTTGCTGCTGACCAGCAGCGGCCCGTCGGCCACCAGGGAGATGTGGGAGAAATCCTCCACGACGTCATAGGTGACGTGGCGGTTGATCAGCGGCACCACGACATGGATGGAGGCGTTCAGCAGCAGCGTCGCACCGTCCGGCGGCGCCCGCAGCACCTGCGCCGCGCCCACGGCGCCGCCGGCGCCGCCCGGCCGGTTCTCCACCACCACCGTCCCCGCGCCCTGCTCCGTCAGCTCCTGCGCCAGCAGCCGGGCGACCCCGTCCACCGAGCCGCCAGGCGGGAAGGGCACGACGAGGACGGTGCGGTCCGGCGCCTCGGCCCGCGCCAGGGCTGGCGCGGCGAGGGCGGCGAGCAGCAGCGTGCGGCGGGCGGGGCGCATCGCGGCCTCCGGCGGGTTCGACGCCAATCTAGGCCGATGGTTGCCGCACCGCACCATGCGCGTGGCTTCCGTTCCGCGCCGGATGCGGCGAAGCTGCCGCCTAAGAGAGGGAGGGACCCCGATGTTGCACGAGCTCCGCATCTACCACTGCCTGCCCGGAAGGCTGCCGGCGCTGCTCAAGCGGTTCGAGACGATCACGCTGCAGCTCTGGGAGAAGCACGGCATCCGCCAGGCCGGCTTCTGGACGGTGCAGATCGGCCCGTCCAACCAGGATCTGTACTACCTGCTGGAATGGGACTCGCTGGCCGAGCGGGAGCGCAAGTGGAACGCCTTCGCCAACGATCCCGCATGGCTGGCCGCCCGGGCGAAGACGGAGGAGGACGGGCAGATCGTCGCCTCGCTGGAGAACGTGATCCTGCAGCCCACCAGCTTCTCCGCGATACGCTAGGCGCATGGCGAGGCCGCCCACCTTCGCGACGCCGCCCGGCTTCCTCGGGATCGGGCGAAGCGACCCGGGGGCGGCCTTCGTCGTCGCCGGCGTGCCGCTCGACCTCGGCACGACGAACCGCGCCGGCGCGCGGGACGGGCCGGCCGCGATCCGGCGCGCCAGCCGCATGCTGGTGGACGGCGCGCACCCGGAGCACTGGGTAGACCCGCGGGCGCTGGACATCGCCGATATCGGCGATTTCGCGCTCGCCCTGGGCGACATCCCGGCGAGCCTCGGGCTGATCGAGAGCCAGGCCGCCGCCTGCCGCCACCTGGTGGCGCTGGGCGGCGAGCACGGCATCACCCTCGCGCTGCTGCGGGCGCTCGTGCGGCGGCTCGGCGGGGCGGTTGCGCTGCTGCACTTCGACGCGCATGTGGATACCTGGGAGACCAATTTCGGCCAGTCGCTCGCGCATGGCTCGGTCTTCTTCCACGCCATCCGGGAAGGCCTGGTGGACCCGCGGCGGATGATCCAGATCGGCATCCGCTCCCCAGTGGACCGGGAGACCTGGGACTGGACGCTCGCGCAGGGCGTCACGGTCATCACCGGCCAGGCGGCGCAGGAGCTTGGGCCGGCGGCGCTGGCGGCCAAGGCGCGGGCCGTGCTGGGGGAGGGGCCGGCCTACCTCTCCTTCGATGTGGACGCGCTGGACCCGGCCTTTGCCCCGGGGACGGGGACGCCGGAGGTGGGCGGCCTCGCCACCTGGCAGGCGCAGGCGGTGTTGCGGCGCCTCTCCGGCGTCGCCTTCGCGGGGATGGACGTGGTGGAGGTGGCGCCGGCCTACGACGTCGCGGAGATCACGGCGCTGGCGGCGGCGACGGTCGCCTGGGAGTACCTGGCTCTGCTGGGGCGCGGCTGAGCCGCCGGCGTCACCCGCGGCCGCTTCGCCGCGGACCTGCCGCGGCTCCATGCCGCGCCTGCGACCTGCCGCAGGTGGTGCTGGACCCCGTGCGCATCGCCGCGGAATAACGCCCGGCAGCCAGGACGGGGCGCGGCATGGACCACGGCACTTCGCTGATCAGCACCATCACGGCGAGCCTGGTGCTCGCCTTCGCGCTCGGGCTCCTCGCACACCGGCTGCGCGTCTCGCCCATCGTGGGCTACCTGCTGGCCGGCATCCTGGTTGGCCCCTTCACCCCGGGCTTCGTGGCCGATGCGGCGCTCGCCGCCCAGCTCGCCGAGATCGGCGTGGTGCTGCTGATGTTCGCCGTCGGCCTGCATTTCTCGCTGGAGGAGCTGCTGGCGGTGCGCGCCATCGCGGTCCCGGGCGCGCTGGTGCAGATGGCGGTCACCACGGCGGCGGGGGCCGGCCTCGCCCGGCTGTTCGGCTGGCCGCTGGGGGCCGGGCTGGTATTCGGCCTGGCGCTCTCGGTCGCCAGCACCGTGGTGCTGGTGCGCGCGCTGCAGGAGCGGCGGATCGTCGAGACGGCGCGCGGCCACATCGCGGTGGGCTGGCTGGTGGTCGAGGACCTGGCCATGGTCCTCGCCCTGGTGCTGCTGCCGGGCTTCGCCGCGATGCCGACGGAGGTTGCGGAGCTTGGCGGCATCGCGGCGTCGCTCGCGCTCCGCCTCGCCAAGGTCGCGGTTTTCGTCGCGCTGATGCTGGTGATCGGCCGGCGGGCCATTCCCTGGCTGATGCACCATGTGGCGCATACCGGCTCGCGCGAGCTGTTCCGGCTGGCGGTCTATGCGGTAGCGCTCGGCGTCGCCTTCGGCGCCTCGGCGCTGTTCGACGTCTCCTTCGCCCTCGGCGCCTTCTTCGCCGGCATGGTCATGGGCGAGAGCACCCTGAGCCAGCGCGCGGCGGAGGAGGCGATGCCGCTGCGCGACGCCTTCGCGGTGATCTTCTTCGTCTCGGTCGGCATGCTGTTCGACCCGGAGGTGCTGGTGGAGGCGCCGGTGGAGGTGCTGGCGACGCTCGCCACCATCGTCCTGGTGAAGTCGCTCGCCGCCTTCACCCTGGTGCGACTGTTCGGCCACCCGACCGGCACGGCGCTCACCATCGCGGCGAGCCTCGCCCAGATCGGCGAGTTCTCCTTCATCCTGGCCGGGCTCGGCGTCAGCCTTGGCCTGCTGCCGGCGGAGGGGCGGGACCTGGTGCTGGCGGGCGCCATCCTCTCCATCCTGCTGAACCCGCTGCTCTTCCTGGTGGCGGAGCGGCGGCGGCCGGCGACGGCGGCGCCCGCGGCGGAACCCGCCCCGCGCGCCGAGCCGCCGCCCGTCACCACGCTGACGGGGCATGAGGTGGTCGTCGGCTTCGGCCGGGTCGGCAGCCTGCTCGGCCAGCGGCTGCTGGAGGCCGGGCGCCCCGTACTGGTGGTGGAGGATGCCGAGACGCTGGTCGCCGAGGCGCGGCGCGCCGGGGCGGAGGCGATCCTCGGCAACGCCGCGGACCCGGAGGTGCTGGCGGCGACCAACCTGCCCGCCGCACGGGGCCTGTTCGTGACGATCCCGGAGGCCTTCGAGGCCGGCCAGGTGGTGGAGCAGGCGCGGGCGATCCGCCCCGACCTCGAGATCCTGGCCCGCGCGCACAGCGAGGCGGAGGTGGCGCACCTCCAGCGGCTCGGCGCGACCGCGGCGGTGATGGGGGAGCGCGAGATCGCGCTCCGCATGTTGGAACGGGTGGTGGGGTAGGCGGCCCCGGCGTCAGGCCTCCGGCAGCAGGCCGGGAAGGGTCTCCTCGGCCAGGGCGGACGGGCGTGCCGGGCGGCGAGGCGGGGCGGCGGCGCGCAGGCGGATCAGTTCGTCGAGCAGCCGGTCCATGGTTTGCCAGAGCGGTTCGTCGCCGCGGCGCTCCGTGAGGACGAAGCGGTGGGCGGCGAGGGTCACGTTCAGCGTGCCGCGCGTCGTCTCCGGGCGCCGGCTGCGCATCTGGACGAGCGCTTTCTCGACCTCCTCGAGGGGGACGCCGAAGTGCTCGGCGATCTCTTCCGGCGCGGCGCCGCGGCGGCGCAGGCTGCGCGCCTTGGCGGCTTCCGCATCGGTGAGGGCGATGGCCGGGCGGAGTGCCGCGGTGCGACGGGACATCTCGCCGGAGCCGCTGCCGGGGGGCTTGCCCTGGAAGGCCATGCGGGCGTCCTGCGCGACTCGCGTCGAGTCGGGCAAGCGTGAGTGGTTCAACGGGGCGTGAGGCTGCCCGGGGGGGAAGAAGGGAACCCCCTGCGGGACCCCCCAGGACCCCACCATCCTTCTTCTGATCCTCTCTCCGCGGCGCCGTCAGGCCGCCCGCCGCGCCACCTCCTCCGGCGACATGCGCACCAGCGCCTCGTAGTCCCGCATCAGCGTCTCGGTCAGCTTCCCCGGCGTGAAGCGGTGGGCGCCGATCTCCCGGATCGGCGTCACCTCCGCCGCCGTGCCGGCCAGGAAGGCCTCGGAGGCCTCCGCCATCTCCGCCTCGCCGATCGTCCGCTCCACCACCTTGACCTGATGCTGCCGGGCAAGCCCCATCACCGTCCGACGGGTGATGCCGTCCAGGAAGCAGACCGGCGTCGGGGTGTGCAGCTCGCCCCCCATGTTGAAGAAGATGTTGGCCCCGGTCGCCTCGGCGATGTCGCCCTTCCAGTCCAGCATCAGCGCGTCGTCATAGCCCGCATCCATCGCCGCATGCTTGGACATGGTGCCGATCATGTAGAGGCCGGTCGCCTTGCTCGCGGTCGGCGCGGTCTCCGGCGAGGGGCGGCGCCACGGCGCCATCATCAGCCGCACCCCCGTCATGCGCTGCTCCACGCCGAAATAGGCGCCCCACTCCCAGGTGGCGATCGCCAGGTGCACCTTCGTGTGCTTTGCGGCGACCCCCATCTCCTCGGAGCCGCGCCAGGCGATCGGCCGGACATAGGCGTCCGGCAGCCCGTTCTTCGCGATTGTCGCCTGGCAGGCGGCGTCGATCTGCTCGACTGTCCAGGGAATTTCGAAACCAAGCAGCCGCGCCGAGTTCACCAGCCGCTCGCTATGCGCCCGCAGCTTGAAGATGCTGCCCGAATAGGCCCGCTCCCCCTCGAACACCGCGCTGGCATAGTGCAGCCCGTGCGACAGGACGTGCAGCCGGGCCTCCCGCCAGGGTAGGAACTGGCCATCCCACCAGATCCAGCCATCGCGGTTGTCGAACGGAACCAACGCCATGGGGCGAACCTCCGCAACTTCCTTGCTTGTCGGCGCATGCTAGGATCGCCAAAGGAGATGCGTCAATATCGCTGACCAAACGACCATGAAGCGCGCGGCTGCCGCGCCGCCGGAGCCCACCACCCCGGCCCCGCCCAGGGAGGCGCCCCGGGAGGCCTTGCGCCCCGACCCCGGCCGGGCCGGCCGCAACCTGCTCTTCCTGCGGGAGGAGGAGCTGCGCCTGGCGCAGGACCTGCTTTTCTTCGGCTACCGTGACTTCACCGCCGGCGCCGATGCCATCCTGGCCGAGCTCGGCATGGGCCGGGCGCATCACCGCGTGCTCCACTTCGTCGGGCGCCGGCCGGGGATCACCGTGGGGGAGCTGCTCGGCATCCTCGGCATCACCAAGCAGTCGCTCGGCCGGGTGCTGACCCCGCTGATGGAACAGGGCTACGTCCTGCAGGCGCCCGGCCGGCAGGACCGCCGCCAGCGCCTGCTGACCTTGACCCCGAAGGGGGAGGCATTGGAACGCCGGCTGTTCGAGCAGCAGCGCGAATGGGTGACGCGCGCCTACCGGGAAGCCGGCCCGGCCGCCGTGGAGGGTTTCCGCCGCGTCATGCGCGGCCTGATGGGCGCCGAGGCACGGGCGCAGCTCGAGCGGCTCGAGCAGCCCTCCCCCGCCGCTCCCGGCACCACACATCTGGCGCGAATCCGCTGAGCGGGCGCAACCATCCTGCCCGTCGCGACGCACTGGAGGAACGCCATGCCCAACGACGCTCCGCCCAAGGAGCAGGGCCGCGATTCTGGAATGGGCGAGGCCGCCCATCTGCTCGTGGTGGACGACGACGCCCGCCTGCGCGCCCTGCTGCAACGCTACCTGGCCGATGCCGGCTTCCGGGTCTCGACCGCCGCGGACGCCGCGGCGGCGCGTGCCGCGCTCGCCTCGGTCGCCTTCGACCTGATCGTGCTGGATGTGATGATGCCGGGCGATTCCGGCCTTGACCTCGTCGAGCAGCTGCGCCGGGCCGGCAATGACGTGCCGGTGCTGATGCTGACCGCGCGCGGCGAGCCGGACGACCGCGTGGCCGGCTTCCAGCACGGCGCCGACGACTACCTGGCCAAGCCCTTCGACCCGAGGGAGCTCGCGCTCCGCATCCGCACCATCCTGCGCCGCGCCCAGCCGCCGCCGCAGCCCCTGCCGCAGGCCCCCATCCAGCTCGGCGCCCGCTGGTTCGACGCCGAGCGGTCGGAGCTCCGCGGGCCGGATGGCACGGTGCGCCTGACGGGGGGCGAGGCGGCGCTGCTCATCGCCCTCGCCCGCCGCCCGGGGGAGGTGCTGAGCCGCGAGGAGATCGCCACCGCCCTCGGCACGCCGGAGGCGGGCGAGCGCGCCATCGACGTGCAGGTCACCCGGCTGCGCCGCAAGATCGAGCCCGACCCGCGCGAGCCGCGCTTCCTGCACACCGTCCGCCACCGCGGCTACGTGCTGCGGCCCGGGCCGTGATCCTCTCCTCGACGAAGCGGGTCTCGCAGGCCCTGCGGCGGCTTTTGCCGCGTGGCCTGCTCGCCCGCTCCGTCCTCATCATCCTGGCGCCGATGATCGTGCTGCAGGCGGTCGCCCTCCAGCTGTTCTACGGCGGCCATCTCGACGTCATCTCCCGCCGTCTGGCCGGCGGCGTCGCTGGCGACGTCGCGATGGTCGCCGAGATCATGCGGCGCGAGCCGGAGGAGCAGCGGGCCTGGATCTTCCGCGAGGCCGCCTGGCGGCTGGAGCTCGCCCTCGCCTTCGAGCCGGGGGCGAAATTGCAGCCGGTCTCGCGCCCGGCCAGCATGCCGCTGCTGCCGCTGGAGGCCGACCTCAACCAGGCGCTGTCCGAGCGGCTCCGCCTCGGTTTCGACACGGACTGGCAGTCCGACCCGCGCAGCGTCATCATCCGCGTGCAGCTGCCGGACGGCGTACTGCATGTGGAGGCGCCGAGGAAGCGCCTGTTCACCGCGACGCTCTACCTCTTCGTCATCTGGCTTGTGGGCTCCGCCCTGCTGCTTTCGGCGGTCGCCATCCTGTTCATGAAGAACCAGGTGCGGGCGATCCGGCGCCTGGCGAGCGCCGCCGAAGCCTTCGGCATGGGGCGGGACATCGGCGCGATCAAGCCGGAGGGCGCCTCCGAGGTGCGCCAGGCCGCCCTCGCCTTCAACCGGATGGAGGAGCGGATTCGCCGCTTCATCCTGCAGCGGACGGAGATGCTGGCCGGCATCAGCCACGACCTGCGCACGCCGCTGACCCGCATGCGGCTCGCCATGGCCATGCTGCCGCGCAGCCCGGAGACCGAACAGGACCTCAGCGCCCTCGGCCAGGATGTCGAGGAGATGGAGCGGATGGTGCAGAGCTACCTCGCCTTCGCGCGTGGGGAGGGGACGGAGCAGCCGCGCCCGGCCGACCTGGTGGCGCTGGTCGCTGACGTCGCGGAGAAGGCACGCCGCGCCGGGGCGGAGGTGGCGGTGCAGGCGCCGGAGCGGCTGGTGCTGCCGCTGCGCGCCGACGCGCTACGCCGCTGCCTGGGCAACCTGCTGGACAATGCGCGGCGGCACGCGCGGCGCGTCGCGGTCGCGGTGGATGCCGTGCCGCGGGTGGGGCGGGAGGCGGCGGCGGGTGCCGCGGGCCTGCTCTGGGCGCAGGTGACGGTGGACGATGACGGCCCGGGCATCCCCGCCGGCGATCGGGAGGAGGCATTCCGGCCGTTCAGCAGCGGCGCGCCGGGGGGGACCGGGTTAGGCCTGGCGATCGCGCGGGACATCGTGCGTGCGCATGGGGGCGAGATTTCGCTGGAGGAGAGCCCGCTGGGCGGCCTGCGCGCGCGGGTGCGGCTACCGGTCTAGCTGGGTGCGGACGCGGTCTAGCCGGGTGCGGGCGGCGGCCTGGCGGAGCGCCGCCTTGCGCCTGCCGAAGGCCGGCACGATCGGATCGAGGTCGGGCGAAGGTAGAGCACGCTCGCCCTGGCCGCGCGGACCGCAACCAGCCCCGACGGCACATTCGAGCTGAAAGCAACCAGCGGAGTGCGCGGCGCGCGAGTCGCCCGCATTGTCACGGCACTGAAGGCGACGGAGGATCTGAGATGGCCAATACATTGGGCATTTCGCCCGACCGGCCCGCATCCCAAGTGCCGCCGTGCATCCAGACCGTCGCCAAGCTGTGCTGCAATTTGCGATAGGAGCCCGACAATGACTCAGGCGATTCACCGCTACGTCATCTTCGAGACCGCTGGCGGCTTCTGTGGCATCGCTTGGAACGAGGTGGGGATTACCCGCTTCCAACTGCCTGCGCAGAGCGCCGAGGCCACGGAGAAGACCCTGCTGCGCCGCCTGCCCGGTGCGCAGCCCGGCCGGCCGACGCCGGCCGTATCGGAAGTGATCACGGCTGTACGGCGCTACTTTGACGGTGAGGCGATCGACTTCTCCGACGTCAAGCTTGATCTCGCCGATCAGGACCCCTTTGTCCGGCGGATCTACGACGCGACACGACGTGTCGGATGGGGCCGGACGACCACCTACGGCACTTTGGCCAGGGAGCTCGGCGCCGGGCCCGAGATGGCGGTCGAGGTCGGCCAGGCGATGGCGAGGAATCCGGTGCCGCTCATCGTGCCCTGTCACCGGGTGCTGGCGGCGGGCGGGAAGATCGGTGGCTTTTCCGCACCGGGCGGCTCGACGGCGAAGCAGCGGATGCTTCGGATGGAGGGCGTTGACATCGCGCCGCCTCGATCGTCGCAGGCCTCGCTGGAGCTGTGATCCAGACGGCTCCGGTCATTGCGCGACGAGGCTCTGTTGCGGAGCTTGCCGCTCAGCCGCATTTCGAGCAGGTCAGCAGCCCACGTCTCTCCCGCGCTGGCTCGACGAGGTAGCCGCACCGGAGACAATTCGCGCCATCACCCTCTGCGAACGGGTCGGCGAAATGCCGTGCTGCGCCCTTCGCCGCCTTGGCTTTCGGAGGCCGCGGCCGACGCTGCACAGCCCTCGCTCTTGCGCCCGGCACCGCATCAGGCGTTGCCGCCGGCGGTGCGGATTGCGGTGCTGACGGCTCCCACATCGGCATGACATGCACGGCTGGTGGCGCGGATTCGGGCACGACCGGCGGGGATTCCTGCGGCGGGGGAGGCTGCGCTGGCTTCGCCGGGAACCCCTCGGGCCAGGTCTCCGCGCGCACGCTCCACCCCGCCGGATGCGGCCCAGCTTCCGGCGGTCTCGACCTGTCCCGCCGGACGTGCACGACTTCGACCACTCTGCCTTTGCCGCCTCCGAGGCCGCCCCGCCGAGGCGCGCTGAGAATGAGGCGCTTTTCACCAGACGGGACCCGTGGCCCTTGGCCTTTCCGGGCGGAGGAGATGCTATCTGCTTCTGATTCTGGCATGAGCTTCCATGATGGGCGGGGCCCTCTGGGCTCTCCGCAGGCTAGGACATAGACACTCGGGCGCATCTGCCCAAGTCTCGGTTGCTCGATCGCTCTGCGATCCGATTCACGAACGCGGCCCGCTCGCCCGAGTTCGGGCTGTCGCGGCTGTCGCTTTTGGCCGAGGATAGATCCGGCGAAGTCGTCGGACCAGCCGGATCGCTTGTGCTTGCGGCGGATGGGGAGGTCACGTCGCCTCGGTCGTGGGGCGCCCGGTCGTGGGGCGCCCGGAGGATTGTCGATTCAGCGGATCACCTGTCTGGCAGCCCATCTCAGCACTCGGCCACGCAAGCCAGGCGCACCTTCGATGGCATCCCTGAGTGACTTGAGATCAGCCTCCGCCTTCGACCGTGCGACCGCTGCCTCGAGCGCCTGACCACGCGCGACCTGCCGTGCCTCCTCCAACTCGGCGAGGCGGCGCCTTGTGAAGGCATCGATGCCGTCACGCTCGATCGCCGCTAGGCGCTCCCTCGCATCGGCGAGCTCCCGCTTCAGCCGTGCGACCTCCGCCTCGGGCCCGGCAGAACTCGCCTGCCCGGGCTCGCGGCGCGGCTTCACGCCTGCGCCCCTCAGTTTGCGTCCCAAAGCCCAGCATCCTCCAGTGTTCACGAACACCGACGCGGCGCGTCACGACCAAAGCTCTGCCCAATGCGAGCGCCCGCTGAGCCCTGTCGGTCGCCTCCGTAGCCAGGCGCCGCGTCAGACGTCCAGTACCCCGCCCAGCAAGGGTCGCCCTCGGTCCGCCTGCATCATCGCGCCCAGGCATGTCCGGCGCATGGCCGCGCAAGCACCGCGCAACGGCGCCTGGCGCCTTTCCAGACAGCGCCAGTTACCGCTCACCAGGATCAGGGTACCTTGGTGGCTGGCGGGTTCATGCAGTGCCGCGGGCGTGGGCGTGTTACTGCTGGGGCTCGGTACTGTCCGTCAGGTGCGCGGCGCTTGCCGTCAGGATGCGGTCGGAGAGCTCCGGATCATCGACCGCCCGGGCCAGAATGAGCGCGCCAACCAGCGTGGCGAGGATGGAGAGCGCCTGATCCTCTCGCGCCGCGCGCCGGCGCCCGGGCAGCAGCGCCGCCAGCCGGTCCATCCGGGTCCGCAGCCCTTCGGTGAAGATCCGCCGCACCGCCGGCCCGTGCCGCGGGATCTCGCATCCCACCGCCGCCAGCGCGCAGCCCTGGCCCGGCGCATCGCGGTGGCTCGGCGAGAGGTAGCGGCCGACGATGGCGGCCAGCGGGCCCTCCGGTCCGGCCTCCGCCGCCTCGGGCGGGCGCGTCAGCCTCCCATGGGCCAGCGCATGGGCCAGCGCCTCCGCCGTCAGCCGGTCCTTGGAGCCGAACTGGCTGTACAGGCTGCCATGGGTCAGCCCCGCCGCTTCCGTCAGCGCGTCGACGCCGACGCCTGACAGGCCGCGCTCGCGAAACAGCCGGGCCGCCTCCGCCAGGATGCGCGCCCGGTTCTCCGCCGCCTTCTCCTTCGAAACCCGCATCCGAAGCGCCTCCGCCGCCCGCGCTGACCCCCGCTTGACAGATTTAATGGCGACTGCAATCTAAGTCAAACATGGCGACCGTCATCAAACGGCCGCCGAGCCCCAGCCTGCAGGCCCCTCCTCCGGAAAGGCACAGCGCGATGCGAATCCTCTTCCTCGGCGCCGGCGCGATCGGCGGCTATTACGGCATGCAGCTGGCCGCGACGGGCGCCGACGTGACCTTCCTCGTCCGGCCGCGCCGTGCCGCGCAGCTCGAGCGCGACGGGCTGGTGGTGCAAAGCCGCGGCCAGAACCTGCGGCGACCGGTCCGGCACATCCTGGCCGGGCAGGTCGCGGCGCCCTTCGACCTGATCTTCCTCACCTGCAAGGCCTATGACCTGCCGCCGGCGATCGAAGCCGTCGCGCCCGCTGTCGGCCCGGAGACGGCGGTGCTGCCCGTGCTGAACGGCCTCGCGCATTTCGACGTGCTGGATGCGCGCTTCGGCGCCGACCACGTGCTGGGCGGCGTCTGCTACATCGCCACCATGCTCACCGCGGATGGCGCGATCCGCCACGTGAGCCCGGGCGACCTGATCCTGTTCGGCGACCGCGGCAGCCACGGCTCGCCGCAGGTGCAGACGCTGGCCGCGTTGTTCGCCGACACGCCGGTCACCGCCCGGCCCTCGGGGACGATCCTGCAGGATCTGTGGGAGAAGTGGTGCATGCTGGCCGCCGGCGCCGCGCTGACCTGCCTGATGTGCGGCACCATCGGCGAGATCATGGCAACCGATGAGGGCCTGGCCATCGCCGAGGCGATGATGGCGGAGTGCCGCGCCATCGCCGCCGCCGCCGGCCACGCGCCGCGACCCAGCTCCGCAGAGCAGACCCGGAAGCAGCTCACCGACCCGGCATCGCGCTGGGCTGCCTCGATGATGCGCGACATCGAGCAGGGCGCGCAGCGGCTGGAAGCGGAGCACATCATCGGCGACCTGATCCGCCGCGGCCGGGCGGCCGGCATCGCCACGCCGCTGCTCAGCGCCGCCTATTGCCAGCTGCAGGTCTACAACGCCCGGGGCGCTGCCCCCTCGGCGCGCTGACACCCCCCTCGAACACCGATTCCGCAGCAACGGAGCGATGAGATGCAGCAGCACAACACCGCCGGCACGGCGCTGATCACTGGCGCCTCCGCCGGCATTGGCGCCGTCTATGCCGACCGCCTGGCGCGACGCGGCCATGACCTGATCCTGGTCGCCCGCGACCGTCGGCGCCTGGACGCCGTGGCCGAACGGGTGCGGCAGGAGACCGGGCGGAAAGTCGAGCCGCTCGTCGCCGACCTGCTGCAGCAGCCCGACCTGCGGCTGGTGGAAGAGCGGCTGCGCAGCGACGCGGCGATCACCATGCTGGTCAACAATGCCGGCTTCAGCGCCCCCGGCTCCATGCTCGGCGCCGAGCTGGACCGGCTGGAGGAGATGGTCCAGCTCAACGCCATCGTCCCCATGCGCCTGGCGGGCGCGGTGGTGCCCGGCCTCGTCGCCCGCCGCCGCGGCACGCTGATCAACATCGCCTCCGTCCTCGCCCTGGCGCCGGAACTCCTCAATGGCGTCTACAGCGGCACCAAGGCCTTCGTCCTGAACCTCAGCCAGTCGCTGCACAATGAGCTGCGGGAGCATGGCGTGCGGGTGCAGGCGGTGTTGCCGGGCGCGACCCGCACCGAGTTCTGGGAGAAGTCAGGCGTCGCGCTGAGCAGCCTGCCGCAGGAGGGGCTGATGGAGACGGAGGAGATGGTCGATGCCGCGCTGGCCGGCCTCGACCAAGGCGAACTCGTCACCATCCCCTCCCTGCCCGATGCTGCGGATTGGGAGCGGTTCAATGCCGCAAGGCTGGCGCTCGGCCCCAAACTGTCGCGCGACCGCGCCGCGGAACGGTACCGCCGCAGCGCCCCGGTTCGCTGAGGTCCCGGGAAAGCGATCGCCATGAGCACGACCGCCATCGCCGCCACGGCTGATCGCAGCGCCGCCGCGGAGATGAACCCCCGCACGCGGCGGCTTCTGCACGATCCGATCGTGCCGACGCTGCTCCGCATGGCCTGGCCCAACATCCTGATCATGCTGGCCCAGGCCTCGGCCGGGCTGATCGAGACCTGGTGGGTCTCGCATCTCGGCACCGATGCGCTGGCCGGCATGGCGCTGGTCTTCCCGCCGGTGATGCTGATGCAGATGGTCTCGGGCGGGGCGATGGGCGGCGGCATCTCCTCGGCCATTGCCCGCGCGCTCGGCGCCGGCCGGCGCGACGCGGCCGATGCGCTGGTGCTGCATGCCGTGGTGATCAACCTGGTGCTCGGCCTGTTCTTCTCCGTCGTCATGCTGGTCTTCGGCCGGCCGATCTACCATGCGATGGGCGGCGAGGGTGGCGCGCTCGATGCGGCGCTTGCCTATTCGAACGTGGTCTTCGCCGGCAATGCGCTGCTCTGGGTGATGAACGGGCTGGCCAGCGTGATCCGCGGCACGGGCAACATGCTGGTCCCGGCGCTGGTGATCTGCGCCGGCGTGGCGCTGCTGGTGCCACTCTCGCCGCTGCTGATCTTCGGGCTGGGGCCGGTGCCGGCGCTCGGTATTGCCGGCGGTGGCACCGCGCTCATCGCCTTCTATGTCGGCGGCGCGGCGGTGCAGGGCTGGTACATTCTCTCCGGCCGCAACCTGGCGCGGTTCCGCTGGGTGCGGCTGCAATGGCCGCTGCTGCGCGACATCCTGCGCATCGGCGCGGTCGCCGCCATCACCTCCCTGCAGACCAACGTGACCATCGCCCTGCTGACGGCGCTGGTGGCGAGCGCCGCCGGCATCGACGCCGTGGCCGGCTTCGGCACCGGCGCAAGGCTGGAATACCTGCTGGTGCCGCTGGTCTTCGGCCTCGGCGCGCCGCTGGTCGCGCTGGTCGGCACCAATGTCGGCGCCGGACAGCCGGAACGGGCGCTGCGCATCGCGCTGATCGGCGGCGGCATGGCCTTCCTGCTCACCGAGACCATCGGGTTGGCGGCGGCGATCTGGCCGGGCGCCTGGCTCGCCTTGTTCAGCGCCGAGCCGGGCATGATCCAGGCCGGCAGTCTCTATCTTCGCATGGTCGGGCCGGCCTATGGCTTCTTCGGCCTTGGGATGTCGCTCTACTTCGCCTCGCAAGGTGCGGGGCGGCTGGCCTGGCCGCTGGCCAGTGGCTTTCTCCGAACCCTGGTCGCCGTCGGCGGCGGCTGGCTGGCGCTGCGGCTGACCGGGGCGTTGGACTGGGTGTTCGCGGCCGCAGCCTTGGCGCTTGTGCTCTACGGCGTCGTCTTGACGGTCGCCGTGCGCTCCGGCGTCTGGTTCCGCTTGCCCTAGCCGACCGGAAACTCAGCGACGGAAACCTGCCATGCCACTCTCCCCTGGCCAACTTCTTCATCCGCGTCACGACCGCCCACGACAACCTGCGCCACAATGATCCGACGATCGGCAGGAGCGACCATCCCGGCCGCTCTCGACGCTGGCGCCATCATCCGCCGCAGAGCGGCGAGGAGACTCCCATGACCACACGCGACGTCGTCCTGTGCCACCCGGTCCGCACCGCGATCGGCGCCTATAACGGCACGCTCAAAGGCGTGCCGGCCACCGAACTCGGCGCCATCGCCGTACGCGAAACCCTGGCGCGCGCGGGCCAGGGTTT
>DASQVL010000765.1:0-3991 GCA_035640795.1 Crenalkalicoccus sp.
GCGGTCGAAGTCGTCCGCCCGCGTCACCGCGCCGGTCACCGCCAGGTTGGCGCGCTCCAGCGTGTCCGCGAAGGCGGCGGCCTCGGCGTCGCCACCACGCGGCGCGGCGCAGCCGGCGAGCAGCAGGACGGGCAGGGCGAGCGGGGCGATGCGGCGCATGGCAGGCTCCCTGGGGGCTGGGCGCCCTTCGTCCGGCTTGCGGACCGGCCGGTCAAGCCGCTCCGCGCCGCCGCGCAGCGCGCGGCGCGCTTCTGTCACTGCTTGGCCAGGACGTCGAAAGCCTTCAGCCGGGCGAGCAGCTCCGGCATTTCGCGGAGCGGGATCATGTTCGGCCCGTCGGAGGGCGCGCGGTCCGGGTCCGGATGCGTCTCGATGAACACCGCCGCGACGCCGACCGCGACGGCGGCGCGGGCGAGGACGGGGGCGAATTCCCGCTGGCCGCCGCTGCTGGTGCCCTGCCCGCCCGGCTGCTGCACGGAATGCGTGGCATCGAACACCACCGGGTAGCCGGTCATCGCCATGACCGGCAGGGCGCGCATGTCGCTGACCAGCGTGTTGTAGCCGAAGGAGGCGCCGCGCTCGCAGAGCAGCACATTCTCGTTGCCGGTGGAGGCGATCTTGGCGGCGACGTTCGCCATGTCCCAGGGCGCGAGGAACTGGCCCTTCTTCACGTTGACGGGCTTGCCGGTGCGGCCCGCGGCCAGCAGCAGGTCGGTCTGGCGGCAGAGGAAGGCCGGGATCTGCAGGCAGTCCACCGCCTCCGCCGCCGGGGCGCACTGGCCCGCATCATGCACGTCGGTCAGCACGGGCAGGCCCGTCGCCTCGCGCACCCCGGCGAGGATGGCGAGGCCTTCCGCCATGCCGACGCCGCGCGCGGCGCCGGCGCTGGTGCGGTTCGCCTTGTCGAAGGAGGACTTGAAGATCAGCGGCACCTCGGCGGCTGCCGCCATCTCCCTGAGCGCCGCGGCAACCTCCAGCGCATGGGCGCGGCTCTCGATCTGGCAGGGGCCGCAGATGAAGGCGAGCGGGCGGTCATTCGCCAGGGTGACGGGGCCGATGGCGACGCGGCGGGTCATGGCTCCACCATGGTCAGCTTGGCATGGTCAGGTTGGCATCGCGCGCGACCTGCCAGCGTCCCGCCGCGTTCCGGCGCAGCAGCGTCAGCGTGTAGCCGGACCGGCGGACCGGGCTGCCCCCGGCGGGCATGGCGGTGATGCGCAGGCGGTTGCGGATGAAGGCCCATTCGCCGAGCACCTGCAATTCGACGATCTCGCTCGTGCCCTCGAAGCGGAGGTCGGGCATCGCCGCGGCGGCCTCGGCGAAGGCCTGCTTGCCGAAGGGCTCCCGCCCGGCGACGGTGAAGACGACGTCGTCGGTCATCAGGTCGAGCACCGTCGGCAGGTCGCCCGCCTGGCTCGCCCGCATCCAGAGCGCCACCAGGTCGCGGATCGCCCTCTCATCCTCGCCCATCGGCCTTCCCCCGGATGCGCTGCACGGGCAGGGTGCGGCGGCCGCGCATCATACCAGCCGCGCCTGGCGCACCGCGGCGCCGACGAAGCCCTTGAACAGCGGGTGCGGGTCGAAGGGCTTGGACTTCAGCTCGGGATGGAACTGCACGCCGATGAACCAGGGATGGTCCGGGTTTTCCACGATCTCCGGCAGCTCCCCGTCCGGGGACATGCCGGAGAAGCGCAGGCCAACATCCTCCAGCCGGTCGCGATAGGTCACGTTCACCTCGTAGCGGTGGCGGTGGCGCTCGCTGATCTGGGGGGCGCCGCCATAGACCTCGCGCACCAGGGACCCCTCGGCGAGCAGCGCCGGATAGGCGCCGAGGCGCATCGTGCCGCCGAGCTCGCCGCCCGCCTCCCGCCGCTCCAGCGCGTTGCCGCGCAGCCATTCGGTGAGCAGCCCGACCACCGGGTGCTCGCAGGCGCCGAACTCGGTGGAGGAGGCGCCCTTCAGCCCCCCGAGGTTCCGCGCCGCCTCGATCACCGCCATCTGCATGCCGAAGCAGATGCCGAAGAAGGGCACGCGGCGCTCCCGCGCGAAGCGCACCGCCTCGATCTTGCCGGGCGTGCCGCGCTCCCCGAAGCCGCCGGGCACCAGGATGCCGTGCACGCCCTCGAGCCGCGAGACGGCGCTGCCATTCGGCTCCTCGAACACCTCGCTGTCCACCCAGTCGAGGTTCACCCGGACATTGTGGGCGATGCCGCCATGGGTCAGCGCCTCCGCGAGCGACTTGTAGCTGTCGAGCAGGTTCGTGTACTTGCCGACGACGGCGACCGTCACCTCGCCCTCCGGCTGCGCCACCGCCTGCACGACGCGCTCCCAGCGCCGCATGTCGGGCTCGCCGTAGATGGAAAGTCCGAAGTGGCGCAGCACCTCCCGGTCCAGCCCCTCCGCGTGGTAGTTGAGCGGCACGCCGTAGATGCTCCGCGCATCCAGCGCGGGGATCACGCTCTCCGGCCGCACGTTGCAGAAGAGCGCGATCTTGCGGCGCTCATTCTCCGGGATCGGCCGGTCGCAGCGGCAGAGCAGGATCTGCGGCTGGATGCCGACGGAGAGCAGCTCCTTCACGCTGTGCTGGGTCGGCTTGGTCTTGAGCTCCCCGGCCGAGGGGATGAAGGGTACCAGGGTGAGGTGGACGAAGAGGCTGCGCTGCGGCCCCATCTCGTTGGCCAGCTGGCGGATGGCCTCCAGGAAGGGCAGGCTCTCGATGTCGCCCACCGTGCCGCCGACCTCGACCAGGACGAAGTCGTAGCCCTCCGTCTCCGCCTGGATCACCTCCTTGATCTTGTCGGTGATGTGCGGGATCACCTGCACGGTGCCGCCGAGATAGTCGCCGCGCCGCTCCGCCGCGATCACGTCCGAATAGATGCGGCCCGTGGTCCAGTTGTCGGCGCGGGAGGCGGCGACGCCGGTGAAGCGCTCGTAATGGCCGAGGTCGAGGTCGGTTTCCGCCCCGTCATCGGTGACGTAGACCTCCCCGTGCTGGTAGGGGGACATGGTCCCCGGGTCCACGTTCAGGTAGGGATCCAGCTTGCGCAGCCGCACCCGATAGCCGCGCGCCTGCAGCAGCGCGCCGAGGGAGGCCGATGCGATGCCCTTGCCAAGGGAGGAGACCACGCCGCCGGTGATGAAGACGAACCGCGCCATGGGCCGCCTTCATAACCCGCCGGCCATCCCGCCGCTACCCGGGCCGCCCGGCCCAAGGTGCAAGGCCGGCCTGCGCGCGACGGGCGTGGCGTGAGCGGGCTGCGACTCGGGGCGGCGGGGGCGGAGGCCCCCGCGCTGATGCTGCCGTTGCGCGCCCTGCTGGTGGCGCTGGCCGCTTCCGCCTGCACGGCCGTGGTGTTCCGGGCGCAGATCGCGGGCGGCTTCGCCCTGCTGTTCGGGGACCGGCATGACGGCGCCATCGCGCTCGCCATCATCGAGCACTGGCGCCACGTATTGCTTGGCGAGGCGGCATGGGACCGCACCGCCTATTTCTGGCCGGTGCCGGATACGCTCGGCTACAATGACGGCTACCTGCTGTTCGGCCTGGTCCACGCCGTCTTCCGCGCCTTCGGGCTGGATCCCTTCCTGGCGGGCGAGCTGGCGAACATGGCGATCCGCGCGGCGGGCTTCCTCGGCGCGCATCTCGCGGCGCGGCGGGTGCTGGGGCTGCCCTTCGGCTGGGCGCTGCTGGCGGCCGCGCTGTTCACCCTGGCCAACAACCTCGCCATCCGGGCGAGCCATGTGCAGCTGTTCAGCGTGGCCTTCCTGCCCTGGCTCGCCCTGTTCGCCGGGGAGGCGGTGCGGGCGCTGTGGCGGGCGCGGCGCGGCGCGCTGCTGAGCTGGGGCGCGGCGGCGCTCGCCTGGCATGCGGCGATGCTGATGACCGGCTTCTACATGGCCTGGTACGCGGCCTTCTTCGGGGCCGCGCTGCTGCTCGCCTGGGCTGCGGTCGCCGGCCCTGCGCGGCGCGGGCGGCTGCTGGCGGCGGCGCGCG
>DASQVL010000766.1:0-6031 GCA_035640795.1 Crenalkalicoccus sp.
AGCGCGTGCCCGTCCTCGACCCCGAGGCGCGCGGGCACGCCGGAGCCGTTGCGCCACCGCATGTCATCAGCCGGCCGACCCCGCCCGGCGGGATGCGCCGCACCGCGCGCATGCCCATCTCCTGGCCCAGCGCCCGCGCCAGGAGGCCACGATGCCCGACACCCTTGCCCCGGCGGCGGCCTGCGGGGACCGCGCCGCGCTGCGCCGCCTGCACCGGCTCGAGGAGGCCGAGGCGCTCGCCCCGCTGCTCCGCGCGGCGACCCTGTCGCCGGCGACCGCGCGGCGCGTCCAGGACCGCGCCCTGGCGCTGGTCCGCCATGCCCGCGCGGCGCACCGGCCAGGGGCCGACGTCTCCGCCTTCCTCGCCGAGTTCGGGCTCGACACGAAGGAGGGCGTGGCGCTGCTCTGCCTGGCCGAGGCGCTGCTGCGCATCCCGGATCCGGCGACGCAGGACGCGCTGATCGACGCCACGCTCGGCGAGGCGGACTGGCGCGCACATCTCGGCCAGGCCGAAAGCCTCGCGGTCAATGCCTCGGCCTTCGCCTTCATGCTGAGCGGCCGGGTGCTGGGCCTGGACGAGGCGCGCGGCCTGCCCGCCGCCATCGCGCGCACGGCGCGCCGCCTGGGCGAGCCGGTGATCCGCACCGCGCTGCGCCAGGGCATGCGCATGCTGGCGCGGCAATTCGTCATGGGCCGCACCATCGAGGAGGCGCTGGAGCGCGCGGCGGGCGCCGAGGGAAGGCGCTGGCGCCACTCCTTCGATATGCTGGGCGAGGCGGCGCGCACCGCCGCCGATGCGGCGCGGTACTTCGAGGCCTACCGCCACGCCATCGGGGCGGTCGGGCGCGCCTCGGGCGGAAGCGGGCCGGTCGAGGGGCCCGGCGTCTCGGTGAAGCTCTCGGCGCTCAATCCGCGCTACGAGGCGCTGCAGGCCGACCGCTGCGGCCCGGCGCTGATCGCAGCGCTCGGCGCGCTGGCGCGCGAGGCGAAGGCGGTCGGGATCGGCCTGACGGTGGATGCCGAGGAGGCGGAGCGGCTGGAGCTCTCGCTCGACATCCTCGCCACGGTGCGCGCGGACCCCGCGCTCGCCGGCTGGGACGGCCTCGGCCTCGCCGTGCAGGCTTACCAGAAGCGCGCGCCGGCGGTGCTGGAATGGGTGGCGGAGCTGGCCCGGCACACCGGCCACGCGATCCCGACGCGGCTGGTGAAGGGCGCCTATTGGGACACCGAGGTGAAGCAGGCCCAGGTGCAGGGTCTGCCCGACTACCCGGTCTTCACCCGCAAGCCCGCCACCGACGTCTCCTGGCTGGCCTGCGCGCGGCGCATGCTGGAGCTGCGCGGCCTGCTGCGCCCCGCCTTCGCCACGCACAACGCCCATAGCCTCGCCTACGTCCTCGAACTCGCCGGCACCCGCGCGGATGGCTTTGAGATGCAGCGGCTGCACGGCATGGGTGAGGCGCTGTACGACCGCGTCGCGGGCCAGGAGGCGCCGGTGCGGGTCTACGCCCCGGTCGGCTCGCATGAGGACCTGCTGGCCTATCTGGTGCGGCGGCTGCTGGAGAACGGCGCCAACACCTCCTTCGTGCATCGCCTGCTGGACCCCGCGGTGGAGGAGGCGGCGATCGTCGCCGACCCGCTGGAAGCCGCGAGCCGCGGGCCGGCACGGCATCCGCGTATCCCGCTGCCGGCCGCGCTCTTCCCGGACCGGCGCAACTCCGCGGGCCTCGACTTGGCCGACCCGGCTGTGCGCGAGCCGGCGCTGGCGGCCGTGCATGCGGCCGCGGCACGCGACTGGAGCGACCCCGCCCCACGGAGCGGGCCGGTGCGCGAGCTGCACAGCCCGACCGACCGCGCAATCCGGGTCGGGGCGGTGCGGGAGGCCGGCCCCGCCGAGCTCGATTCCGCGCTCGGCGCCGCCTCCGCCGCCTGGCGCGGCTGGGACGCGCTGGGCGGGCCGGCGCGGGCGGCCGTGCTGGACCGCGCCGCCGACCTCATCGAGGCGCACCGCCCGGACTTCCTGGCGCTGCTGGCGCGCGAGGCCGGCAAGACATTGGCCGACGGCATTGCCGAGGTACGCGAGGCGGCCGATTTCTGCCGCTGGTACGCGGCCCGTGCGCGCGAGTGGTTCGGCGCGCCGCGCGAGCTGCCCGGCCCCACCGGCGAGCGGAACACCTGGGCGCTCGGCGGCCGCGGCGTCTTCGCCTGCATCAGCCCGTGGAACTTCCCACTGGCGATCTTCACCGGCCAGGTCACGGCGGCGCTCGCCGCCGGCAACGCCGTCTGCGCGAAGCCGGCGGAGCAGACGCCCCTGGTCGCGGCACGTGCGGTGCGGCTGCTGCGCGAGGCCGGCGTGCCGCAGAACGCGCTGCACCTGCTGCCCGGCGACGGTGCCTCGGTCGGCGCGAAGCTGGTCCTCGACCCGCGCATCGCCGGCGTCGCCTTCACCGGCGGGACGGAGACGGCGCAGGGGATCGCGCGGGCCCTCGCCGGCCGGCCGGGGCCGCTGGTGCCGCTGATCGCCGAGACCGGCGGAATCAACGCCATGGTCGTGGACAGCAGCGCGCTGCCCGAGCAGGTGGTGCAGGACGTGCTCACCTCCGCCTTCGGCTCGGCCGGCCAGCGCTGCTCGGCGCTACGGCTGCTCTGCATCCAGGAGGAGGTGGCCGACCGCATGCTGGCGATGCTGGCCGGCGCGGCGGCGGAGCTGCGCCTGGGCGACCCGCTGGACCCGGCGACCGATATCGGCCCGGTGATCGACGCCGAGGCACGCGAGGCGCTGGAGGCCTGGTGCCGCGGCCTTGGCGCGCCGCCGCTCTTCCAGGTGGCGATGCCGCCGGGCCTTGCCGCGCGCGGCAGTTTCTTCGCGCCCCGCGCCTACGCGCTGCCCTCGGCCCGCGCGCTGACGCGGGAGGTGTTCGGGCCCGTGCTGCACGTGGTGCGCTGGCGCGCCGGGACGATGGATGCGCTGCTGGAGGAGATCGCGGCCAGCCGCTTCGCGCTGACGCTCGGCGTGCACAGCCGGATCGAGGCCGTGCAGCGCCGCGTCGCCGAGCGCCTGCGGGTCGGCAATACCTACGTGAACCGCAATCAGGTGGGCGCGGTGGTGGGCGTGCAGCCCTTCGGCGGGCATGACCTGTCGGGCACGGGGCCGAAGGCCGGCGGGCCGGTGACGCTGCTGCGCTTCGCCACGGAGCTCACGGTGAGCGTCAACACCGCCGCCGCCGGCGGGAACGCGTCGCTCCTGGCAATGGATGCGGGGGGGATCTAGTGTCCCGATTCCGAAGTCCTTCGGACTTCGTTCTCGGTCCACTAGCCTTTGTTTTCAGTGGCCTGCTGGTCCGCTTCGCTCGCTGCTGAAGCAGCGAACTTCGCGGGCAGGACACTAGCTCAGCTCAGGTGCTCCGCAAGGTGCTTGTTCATCTCGAACATGCTCACCTTGGATTTCCCGAATATTTTGGCAAGCACCTCGTCGGCCAGGATTTCCCTGCGGTTTTCCGGATTCTGCAGGTTCTTCGACTTGATGTACTCCCAGACCTTGCTCACCACCTCGGTGCGCGGAAGCGGATCCTTGCCGACCACGGCGGCCAGCTCCGCCGAGGGCGTCAGGGGCCGCTGAAGCGCATTCGACTTGCCGCCGGACGAGCCGCCCTTCCTTGGCGCCGGCGGTGTCTCGCCCGTTTCGGAGTCCTGCTTCGCGGCCGAGGTCTTGCTTGTCTGCTTCCGCTTCGCTGGAGTGCTGGTCGGCATCTGCGCCCTCCGCCAATGTGTTCGTGGCCGGGCCTGCCCTGGGGCATAGCTTCGGAACTGGATCGGCCACTATTCAATCCGTCCGCAACGTGATCGCCCTTGGGCCGGCAAGGTTCCCGGGGGGCAAGGTTCCCGGGGTCAGCGAGGCCTGTCCACCATAAGGGTCTTTGCTCGGGGTTGAACAGGCCGGGCCCAGGCGTCCTTGTTCTCCGCCGCGTCCGGCCCCGACATGGCGATCCGCATCGGCTCGGCATCGCTCAGAGCGTCAGCTGCCCCGGGGCACACTGACCCGATCTGCGAACGAGGCGTTCGGATCACTCCCGGGCCGCCCGCTCTATCCGGTCAGCTATGCTGCCCTCCCCATCGCCGCGTGCACCCGGGCCAGTATGTCGAAGGACCGCAAGCGCGCGGCATGGTCGAAGATCTGTGCGGTGACCATCAGCTCATCAGCCCCGGTGCGCGCAGCCAACGCCTCGATCCCGCGCCGCACGGCCTCCGGCCCACCGACGACCGAGAAGGCCAGGGCACTATCGAGCATGGCACGCGCATGCGGGTCGAGTTGCGCGTCCAGCCCGTCGACGGGCGGCGGCAGCTTGCCGGGCCGCCCACGCCGCAGGTTCAGGAAGGACTGCTGCAAGGAGGTGAACAGGCGGCGCGCCTCTGCATCGGTGTCCGCGGCAAACACGTTGACACCGAGCATGACATAGGGTGCCGAAAGCCGCTCCGACGGGCGGAACCGCTCGCGGTAGATCGCGATCGCCTCCATCATCTGCGCCGGGGCGAAGTGCGAGGCGAAGGCATAGGGCAGGCCAAGATGCGCCGCGACCTGCGCGCCGAAGGTGCTCGAGCCCAGGATCCAGACCTCGACATCCGCTCCCGCGCCCGGCACCGCCTGCAGGGATTGACCTGGCTGAGCAGGACGGAAGTACCGGAGCAGCTCCACCACGTCCTGCGGAAACTCGTCGGCGTCGCCGGCCAGGTTCCTGCGCAGCGCACGCGCGGCGAGCTGGTCCGTGCCGGGCGCCCGGCCGAGCCCAAGGTCCACCCGGCCCGGGTGGAGCGCCGCCAGCGTCCCGAACTGTTCTGCAATGATCAGCGGGGCGTGGTTCGGCAGCATGATCCCGCCCGCGCCGATCCGGATCCGCTGCGTGCCCGCCGCAACATGGGCAAGGACCACAGCGGTTGCGGCGCTGGCGATCCCGGGCATGTTGTGATGTTCGGCCATCCAGAAGCGCCGATAGCCCAGCGCCTCGGCATGCTGGGCGAGGTCGAGCGACCTCCGGAGCGCCTGGCCGGCGTCGCTGCCTTCGGTAATCGGGGAAAGATCGAGAACGGACAGGGGCACCATGCGGCGCATATGGGCGGGCTGCAGCCGGACGGGAAGCTGCGGGGCTTCACCGACGCGAGACACCGCGGGTAGCTGCGTGTCCGTGCGGCCAGCATGACGCTCCGGGTCCCGCCTCGGATCCGGCGGCGGGCGGGGTGGAGGACGGTGGTGGCGCGCATGCGGGAGGGCCGGCGATGCGGCCCCCTCCACGCGCGCCGACCCGGCGCTGGCGAAGGCGCTGGCGCGGGCCTTGCAGAACGGCTGTTCGATGAGGCGCGCTACGCCTCTCGATTGGCGAGATGGCTACCGCGGAGCGAGTCGAGCGGGGCCATCTCCGCCGCACCTTCCGGTTGACGCTGCTCGCGCCCAACCTCGCCACCGCCGCCCACCATGCCTTTCATGCGGTGTGTGGCCTCCGTTCTCCCGGCACCCACTCCGCGGAGCCTCGTGGCTCGTCGCGACATGCCCCGCACGCTGCAGGGGCCGTGCTGGTCGGAGACGTAGATGTAGAAGCCGAGGCCCGGGTCGTGGCCGTAGCGCGTTCACCTCGCCTGCCGCGTCGCCCCGCTTGGCGGAGCGGAAGAACTGCCGGTCCTGCGCGGAGGTGCCAGCCTCGCCCCAGCGCAGCCGATCCGCCCTACTCGGCCGAGGCCAATGCGCGCTGCGCGGCCTCGGTCGCCCGCTCGGCCTCGGCGGCGTGGCCCTGCAGAAGCTCGCCCCGCGCCTGGTGGAGAGGCTCGAGCGCCTGCTGCGGCACCGAAGTGCCGGTGGCGCGGGCTTTCAGCATGACCGTCTCCGCCTGCTCCAGCATCGCGACGGCTGCGCGCAGGCGGTGCTTCTCCATCGCCGCCTCGGCCTCGTGCAGCAGCCGGTCCGCGTCCTGCAACTCGGCGCCGGGTGGCGTCGTGGGTCGGGTGGGCGGCGCGGCGGCCAAGGTGGAGGCGGGCGCCGCTTCGG
>DASQVL010000767.1:0-4870 GCA_035640795.1 Crenalkalicoccus sp.
CACCTCCTTGGCCAGTTTGCCGCTGAGCGTCCCGTCCTTCATCAGGTCGAGCAGCGCGCCGAGATGCGCGGCCGGCACCGGCGGGTCCTCGATGCTGCGCTTCGTGCGGTTGATGGCGGCGAAGAGGTCGCCGGTCACCCAGTTGGCGGCGAGCTTGGCGTCGCGCCCGGCGGCCACCTCCTCGAAATAGGCGGCCGTCTCCTTCTCCAGCGTCAGCACATGCGCGTCATAGGGGCTGAGGCCCATCGCGACGTAGCGGGTGCGGCGGGCATCCGGCAGCTCGGGCAGCCTCGCCTTCAGCTGCTCGACCCAATCGGCCTCCAGCACCAAGGGCGGCAGGTCGGGCTCGGGGAAGTAGCGGTAGTCATGTGCGTCCTCCTTGGAACGCATGCTGCGCGTGACGCCGCGGCCGGTGTCGAACAGCCGCGTCTCCTGCTCCACCATGCCGCCCTCCTCCCAGAGCTCGACCTGGCGGCGCGCCTCGGCCTCCACCGCCTGCATGACGAAGCGGATGGAGTTGACGTTCTTCACCTCGCAGCGTGTGCGGTAGCTCTCGCCCGCGCGGCGGACGGAGACGTTGACGTCGGCGCGCATGGAGCCCTCATCCATGTTGCCGTCGCAGGTGCCGAGGTAGCGGAGGATCTGCCGAAGCTTCGAGAGATAGGCGCCGGCCTCCTCCGGGCTCCGCATGTCGGGCTCGGAGACGATCTCCATCAGCGCGATGCCGGAGCGGTTGAGGTCGATGAAGGACCTGGTCGGGTGCTGGTCGTGCAGGCTCTTGCCGGCATCCTGCTCCAGGTGCAGGCGGGTGATGCCGATCTCCTTCCGCGTGCCGTCGGCGAGTTCGATCTCGACCGCGCCCTTGCCCACGATGGGGTGGGCGTACTGGCTGATCTGGTAGCCCTGCGGCAGGTCCGCGTAGAAGTAGTTCTTGCGGTCGAAGCGCGACCAGAGATGGATCTCGGCCTTGAGGCCGAGGCCGGTGCGCACCGCCTGCGCCACGCATTCGCGGTTGATCACCGGGAGCATGCCGGGGAAGCCGGCATCCACGAAGGCGACCTGGCTGTTGGGCGCGGCACCGAAGGCGGTGGCCGCGCCGGAGAAGAGCTTGGCCTGGCTGATCACCTGGGCGTGGACCTCGAGGCCGACCACGACCTCCCAGGCGCCGGTGCGGCCCTCAAGCGTGTAGGACATGGCCTCTTTCCTTCTCGGCCCAGGCGAAGACGCGGTCCTGCTCCTCCGCCAGGAAGGCGGCGGCATCGGGCCCCACGATGCGGCCGCAGCGCTCGGCCGCGCGGGCGAAACCGATCAGCGGGCGGCCACGCATGGCGCCATGGGTGACGCTGCGCTGGTCCACGACCAGGGCGGAGAGCAGCGGCCAGCCGCGCGCCGTCGCGCGGCGGCAGAGATCGTAGAGGTGCGGGTCCATCCGACGCCGCGCCGCGGACCAGGGGAGGCCGGACGCCGCGGCGACGGCGCCGTAACTGAGGAAGCGGCGGGCCTCGGCGGCTTCGCGGATGGCGGCGAAGCTTGCTGTCAGATCCAGCATCCGCGAGGCCGGCTCGGGCCTTGACCCGGCGGCGCACGCATCAGACCACGTCATCGGCACCGACTCCGAGCCAGCCCCACAGCGCCGCTCGCTCACGATCGACGAGGGCCTGACCCCGCAACCGCTCATTCGGGTCAATGACAAGGCAGATCCGTTCGAAGCCGGCCAGCGTCTCGCCATCGAGCCGCCCGGTCTCACGCTCCCCCTCCGTGACGACCATGACGCTCGGCTTAACGCCATTCCGCGCGTGCTCACGCAGGCAGAGCGTGCCGAGATGCTCGAAGACCTTCCAGCGCACCTTCTCCCACGGCCTCTCCGACTGCGCCGCCACGTCCTTGTAGGTGACGAAACGACGCTTGCGCGCCGTGGTCAGGATGAGATCGAGGGTGCGATCAAGATCGAGGCCGCCATCGCGCCGGCGCGACCGCTCGGCGAGCGCCTCGAGCAGCACCGGCGCGCCCCAGGCGCCCTTGCGCTCGTGGTTGGCGATAAGCGAGTCGAGTTCGCCGTCGGACTTGCTGGAGAAGTCGATGCTCACCTTGCCCCCGCCTGCAAGGCCGGCACCGCCCGGAAATCCGCCGCCCGCTCGATCGCCGCGCCCACCGCGAACACCGTCTCCTCGTCAAAGGCCCGCCCGATCACCTGCAGGCCGAGCGGCAGCCCCTGAGCATCCAGCCCCGCCGGCACGGCGAGCCCCGGCAACCCCGCCAGGTTCGCCGTCACGGTGAACACGTCGTTCAGGTACATGGTCACCGGGTCGTCCTGCTTCTCGTCCATGCCGAAGGCCGCGCTCGGCGTTGCCGGCGTGACGATGGCGTCCACCTTCCCCCAGGCCTCCTCGAAGTCCCGGCGGATCAGCGCGCGCACCTTCTGCGCCTTCAGGTAGTAGGCGTCGTAATAGCCCGCGCTCAGCACATAGGTGCCGATCATGATGCGCCGCTTGACCTCCGCCCCGAAGCCGGCGGCGCGCGTCCGCTCATAGAGGTCGCGCAGGTCGCCGCCCGGCTCGGCGACGCGCAGGCCATAGCGCACGCCGTCATAGCGGGCGAGGTTGGAGGAGGCCTCGGCGGGCGCGACGATGTAGTAAGTGGGCAGCGCGTACTTGGTGTGGGGCAGGCTGATCTCGACCATCTCCGCGCCCTCGGCGCGCAGCCAGGCGAGGCCCTGCCGCCACAGCGCCTCGATCTCGGGGGCCATCCCGTCCAGGCGGTATTCGCGCGGCACGCCGATCCGCAGCCCCTTCACGCCGCGCGCGCAGGCGGCGGCGAAGTCCGGCACGGGCTGGTCGGCGCTGGTCGCATCGCGCGGGTCGAAGCCCGCCATGCTGCGCAGCAGGATCGCGCAATCCTCGACCGTCCGCCCGAAGGGCCCCGCCTGGTCGAGCGAGGAGGCGAAGGCGACGATGCCGTAACGCGAGCACCGCCCATAGGTCGGCTTCATCCCCGCGATGCCGCAGAAGGCCGCCGGCTGGCGGATCGAGCCGCCGGTATCCGTCCCGAGCGCCCCGAGCGCCAGCCGCGCCGCGACGGCCGCCGCCGAACCGCCGGAAGAGCCGCCGGGCACCAGCCGCGCATCCGGGTCGTTCCGCCGCGACCAGGGGTTCTCCACCGGCCCGAAGGCGGAGGTGGTGTTGGAGGAGCCCATGGCGAACTCATCGAGGTTCGCCTTGCCCAGGAACACCGCGCCGTCCGCCAGCAGCCTCGCGGTCACGGTGCTCTCATAGGGCGGCACGAAGCCGTCCAGGATGCGGCTGCCCGCGGTGGTCCGCACGCCTACGGTGCAGAACAGGTCCTTGACCGCGATCGGCAGGCCCTCGAGCGGCCTTGCCTCGCCGCGGGCGCGCCGCGCATCGCTCTCCCGCGCCGCCGCCAGCGCCTGCTCCGCGGTGATGGTGATGAAGGCGTTGAGGCGGGGGTTCAGCGCCGCGATAGCGTCCAGGTGCGCGCGGGTCAGCTCCTCGGCGCCGATGATGCCCTCGGCCAGCGCATCCAGCGCGCCCTTCAGGGAGAAGGCGGTCGGGTGCATCACTCGACGACCTTCGGTACCGCGAAATAAGGTACGACGCGGTCCGGGGCATTCGCCAGGATGGCCTCGGCCTGGTCGCCCTCCGTCACCTCATCGGCGCGCATGCGCATGCCGGCGGAGGCGGGCAGGGGGTTGCCGCCGGCCATGGGCTCGACCCCTTCGGTGGGCACCGCCTGCAGCTGCTCGATCCATCCGAGGATGCCATTGAGCTCGGCCTGCATGCGGTCGAGCTCCGACTCCTCCAGCCGGATGCGGGCGAGCGAGGCGATCCGCCTCACCATGTCGGTGTCGAGGGCCATGCGATCCGTCTTCGCGCGGGATGGGCCGGGACCATAGGGGCCGGGGCGGGCGGGCCGCAACGGAGCGGGGGCGCAGCGCGGGATGGCGCGGCGGCCGGGTTTCGGACAAATCCCCCGCCGGGTCCCGTGGCGGCTGTTGGCGATGAGGGAGGGGGTGGGCGCCCATGACTTTATTCCTAACATCCCGCTGGCCGACGGGGCAAGGCGCCGCGTGCCGCTGACCGAGCTCCGCGCCCTGCGGGCAGCGCTGCCGCGCGGCCAGCGGCTGATCGGGCTCGACCCTGGCGCGAAGAGCATCGGCGTCGCGCTCTCCGACGTCTCGCTGTTGATCGCCTCCCCCCATGGCGCGCTGCGGCGCGGGAAGCTCGCGGTCAATGCGGCGGAAATCCAGGCGATCGCCGGGCGCCAGGGGGCGGGCGGGCTGGTGGTCGGCCTGCCGCTCGGCCTGGACGGCAGCTTCGGGCCGGCCGCCCAGGCGGCGAAGGACTGGGCGAGCGCCATCTCCGACGCCACGGGCCTGCCGGCGGCGCTCTGGGACGAGCGGCTGAGCAGCGCCGCGGTGAACCGGGCAATGGTGGCGGAGGCCGACCTCAGCCGGGCGAAACGGGCGCGGGCGGTGGATGGCGCCGCGGCGGCCTGGATGCTGCAGGCGGCGCTGGACGCCACGCGGTAGCAGCGCCGCCCCAGCTAAGGCAGATCGCGGACGGGCGGCCACGCCCGGGAGCGTGACTCTGCCCTGCGGACAAAGGGCTGGAGCGGGTGCCGCGAGCACCGGCGAGTGGAACCGCTCCAGGCGCGGCACGGCGGCGTCGAGTGCCGTGGCGACCAGGGCGCGGGGCGCCCGGCCCGGGAGCCCGGCCGGGATGGCGTGACCTGCCGCCTGCCGCGCCGCGCATGCCCTCGCCTCACCGGCTCAGGTTGATCCCGGCCTCCTTCGCCACCTGCGCCCAGACCGCGTTGTCCGCCGCGATCACCTGGCGGAAGGCCGCCTGGCCGC
>DASQVL010000768.1:0-5204 GCA_035640795.1 Crenalkalicoccus sp.
CCTGGCTGCCGGGCGCGGTCACGGCGGCGCTGCCGCCCGGGGCCGCCGGCGCCGTCATGGTGTTGCTGCCGGCGGCGGGCGCAGCGGGCGTGCTGTTGCCCTGGGCGAAGGCCGGCGCGGCGAGGCCCGCGAACAGAAGCGTGGCGAGCAGTCCATGGCGGATAGAACGGGTGGTGCGCATTCCCTTGCCTCCTCTGGCTTGAGCGCAGGAGGAAGGCTCGGCGCGGCGCGTGGCCAGTCATGGGCCGTGGCTTGATCTCTTCGGGGCGATTGCGGCGGGGGGGTGGCGTGCGCGGCCCGCAAGGGCCGCTCGCTCAAAGCCCCACCCCCGCCGGCACCACCACCACGCCATCCTCCACCCGCGCCGGCACCGCCTCCAGCGCCGCGCCCAGGCACGGGCCGCTCACGCACATCCCGTCCTCGATCCGGAACCGCGCGCCATGCGCGCTGCACAGGATCAGCTGCCGCCTGGCGTCCAGGAAGCGGTCCGGCATCGGCTCCAGCGGCAGGCCGATATGCGGGCAGGCATTCACGTAGACATGCACCCGCGTGCCGCGGCGCACCGCGAACAGGCCGGTGAAGGCGCCGTGCGCGCCTGGGAAGCCGCGCGCCGCGCCATCCGGGATGTCCTCCAGCCGGCACAGCACGCGCTCCGCCGGCTCAGCCGCCGTCATCGGTATCCGTCAGCCCGAGCCGTTCGTGCCATTCGGCGATGCTCTCCTCCGGATAGCGCTGGTGCAGGCGGTCGCGCGGCCCGGCTTCCACCACCACCCAGGGCGCCTTGAACTCCAGCATGATGTGGGTGTGCTCCGGCGGCTGCGGCAGCGGAGTGTCCATGGCGGAGGCGAAAGGGTGGATCAGCTCCGGCCAATGCGGGTCATACAGCCAGAGCGCGCTGCCGCAGGCCCCGCAGAAATGCCGCTCCGCCGAGCTGCGATGCGCGCGCGCATCCCCCGGGTTCTTCACCCGGGCGTGGTACATCTGGACATGCTCCTGCCCCGTCACGCGCAGCGTGCGCGCATTGCCGCCCAGGTTGATCGCGTAGCCCTCGCCCCCCTGCTGCTTGCGGCAGATCGAGCAGTAGCAGCGCTGGTAGGGGTAGGGATGCGCCGAGCGCAGCCGGAAGCGCACCTTGCCGCACTGGCAGGATCCTTCGAGGACCATGCGCTACCCGTCCCGCCAGCCGCCCATCCGGCACAGCATGGCCCAGTGCGGGGCGGAGACGGGCATCACGGATAGCCGCGAGTGCCGCACCAGGGCGAAATCGGCGAATTTCGGCTCCGCCTTGATCGCGGCGAGGGTCACCGGCTTCGGCATGGGCGCCACCGCGCGCATGTCCACGCATACCCAGCGGCCGGTCTCGTCGGTCGGGTCCGGATAGGCCTCCCGCACCACCTCCACCACGCCGACGATCTCCTTGCCGGTGTTGGAATGATAGAAGAAGGCGCGGTCGCCCTTGCGCATGGCCCTCAGGTGGATGGCCGCCTGGGCGTTGCGGACGCCGGTCCAGGGCTCGGTGCCGTTCCTCACCTGCTGGTCCCAGGAGAAGGACTCGGGTTCGCTCTTCACCAGCCAGTGCGCCATGCTGCCCCCTGGTGTTCCGATCTGAAATTCGCCGCCGGTGCGGCGCCATTCGGATCGGCGCACCAGCCTTTGTTTTCCGTGGCCTGCTGGTCCGCTCCGTTCGCTGAAGCAGCGAACTTCGCGGGCAGGACACCTTTGTTTCCGGTGGCCTGCTGGTCCGCTCCGTTCGCTGAAGCAGCGAACTTCGCGGGCAGGACACTGGGATCCGTCACGTTATCCAACCGAAGGAAAGCTTCAACAATCCACGGGCCGCGTCTAGTTTGGGGACGTGGACAATGCCAGCACCACCCCCCTGCCCGGCCAGGCCGCCATGGCCCCGGGCGGCGGCGCCGTCCCGCGGGCGCGGGGCAGCCTGCACCGCTTCGCCAATCCCGGACGCTTCCTGCGCCTGACCGGGAGGGTGCTGCCCTGGCTCGCCATGGGCGGCTACGCAACCCTCGCCCTCGCCTCCGCCACCGCGCTCGTCTGGCGCCACCCGCTGGCCGATCTGTTCTGCCGGGAGCTTTCGCCGGTCGGCGCCGCGGCGACCGCGCTCTGCCTGATGACGGGCAGCCTGTGGGGGCGACCGATGTGGGGCACCTGGTGGGTGTGGGATGCGCGGCTGACCAGCGTGCTCGTCCTCTTCTTCCTCTGGCTCGGCCACGCCGCCCTGACGCGGGCCTTCGACGATGCAGAGCGCGGCGCGCGCATGGGCGCCATCCTCGCCCTGATCGGCGCGGTGAACCTGCCCATCGTCAAATTCTCGGTGGATTGGTGGAACACGCTGCACCAGCCGGCTTCGGTGACCCGCCTCGGCGGGCCGGCGCTGCACGTCGAGATCCTCTACCCGCTGCTCGCCTGCACCCTCGGCTTCACCCTGGCCTTCGCGGCCCTGGTGCTGGCGCGGACGCGGGCGGCGGTGATGGAACGGCGCATCCGTGCCCTGCAGATCGCGGCGGCACGGCGGGCGGAGGCGGCCTGATGACGCTGCAGATGACGCTTCACTGGGCGCATGTGACCGCTGCCTACGCGCTCGTCCTGCTTGGCTTCCTCTGGCTCGCGGCAGAGGCCGCGCTGCGCCACCGCGCCGCGCACCGCCGCCTCGCGGCGCTCGAGCGGCCGCGGCGGGGGGGCCAGGCATGACGCGCAAGCGCCGGCGGCTGATGCTGCTGCTCCTCTGCGGGCTCGGCGTGGGGACGGCGACGGCCCTCGCCCTCTCTGCCTTCCAGGACAACCTGGTCTTCTTCCGCGCGCCTTCGGAGCTCGCCCAGAGCCCGCCGCCCGAAGGCCGCGCCTTCCGCCTGGGCGGCCTGGTGGAGCGCGGCAGCGTGGAGAGGTCGCGCGCGCCGGATGGCCGCCCGGCGGTGAGCTTCAGGGTGACGGATGGCAGCGCCACCATTCCCGTGACCTACGCCGGCGTGCTGCCCGACCTGTTCCGGGAGGGCCAGGGCGTGGTCGCGCTCGGCACTCTGCAGCCGGATGGCAGCTTCCGGGCGAGCGAGGTGCTGGCCCGGCACGACGAGAACTACATGCCGCCCGAGGTCGCCGCCGCGCTGAAGAAGTCCGGCCACTGGAACCCCGAGGCCGGCCCGCCGCCCCCCGCCGAGACCTGGAACACGCTGGAGCCCGCGCCGACGGGGACGGCGCGGCGCGGCTCGTGATCCCCGAACTCGGCCAATTCGCCCTCGCCCTCGCGCTCGCCCTCTCGGCGGCGCAGGCGCTGGTCGGCCTGTGGGGCGCGCAGCACCGCGACGCGCGGCTGATGGCGGCCACGCCCGCCCTCGCCACCGGCACGCTGATCGCGGTCGCCGCCGCTTTCGGCTGCCTGGTCTGGGCCTATGTGGCGAACGACACCACCGTTGCCGGCGTGGTGGAGAACAGCAACTCGGCGAAGCCGCTGCTCTACAAGGTCACAGGAACCTGGGGGAACCATGAGGGCTCGATGCTCCTCTGGGTCCTGATCCTCGGGCTCTGCGGCGGCGCGGTGGCCGCCTTCGGGCGCAACCTGCCGGCGACGCTGCGGGCGCGGGTGCTGGCCGTGCTGGCGCTGATCGCGGTCGGCTTCCTCGCCTTCATCCTGTTCACCTCCGACCCGCTGGCGCGGGTCTGGCCGCCACTCATGGACGGGCGCGGGTTGAACCCGGTGCTGCAGGATCCGGGCCTCGCCTTCCATCCGCCGCTGCTCTACCTCGGCTATGTCGGCTTCTCCGTCACCTTCGCCTTCGCGGTCGCGGCGCTGATCGAGGGGCGGGTGGATGCCGCCTGGGGGCGCTGGGTGCGGCCCTGGGCGCTTGCCGCCTGGTCCTTCCTGACGCTCGGCATCGCGCTCGGCTCCTGGTGGTCCTATTACGAGCTCGGCTGGGGCGGCTACTGGTTCTGGGACCCGGTCGAGAACGCCTCCCTCATGCCCTGGCTCGCCGGCACGGCGCTGCTGCATTCGGCGATCGTCGTCGAGAAGCGGGAGGCGCTGAAGACCTGGACGGTGTTCCTCGCCCTGCTCGCCTTCGGCATGAGCCTGCTCGGCACCTTCCTGGTGCGCTCGGGCGTGCTGAACAGCGTGCACGCCTTCGCCAACGACCCGGCGCGGGGCGTGTTCATCCTGGCGCTGCTGATGGTCTATCTCTGCGGCGCCTTCGGCCTGTTCGCCTGGCGCGCCGCGGCGATGGCGCCGACCGGGATCTTCGCGCCTGTCTCGCGCGAGGGCGCGCTGATCTTGAACAACCTGCTGCTCTGCTCGATCGCCGCGGTGGTGCTGGTCGGCACGCTCTACCCGATGTTCGCGGACCTGATCCTCGGCCAGAAGATCTCGGTCGGGCCGCCCTTCTTCAACAGCGCGGTGCTGCCGCTGGCGGCCCCGTTGATCGGCGCCATGGCGGTCGGGCCCATGCTGCCCTGGAAGCGGGCGCGGCTGTGGCCGGCGCTGCAGCGGCTGTGGTGGGCGGCGCTCGGCGGGCTGTTCGCGCTGGTGCTCTGTCTGGTGCTGACCGGGGCGCGAGTCGGCCCGGCGCTCGGCTTCGCCGCCGCCGCCTGGCTGATCCTCGGCGCTGCGGCCGATATCGCCGACCGCATCGCCCTGTTCAGCCGGCCCGGCGCGGCAGGGGCGCGCGCCCGCTTCCTGCCGCGCGCCGCCTGGGGCGGCGCCATCGCCCATGCCGGGCTCGGCGTGACCCTGCTCGGGCTTGCCGGCATGGGCCTCGCCACGGACCGCCTGGTGCTGCTGCAACCCGGCGAGACAACCACTCTGGCGGGCGACACCTATCGCCTCGAAAGCGTCGCCACCCTCCCCGGCCCGAACTACACGGCGCGGCGCGCCACGGTGACGGTGCTGCGCGACGGCCAGCCGATTGTCGTGCTGGCGCCGGAGAAGCGCAGCTTCCCGCTCGCCCGCATGACGACGACCGAGGCCGCCATCCACACCGACTGGCTGGAGGACCTCTACATCGTGCTGGGCGAGGAGCGGGACGGCGGCGCGGTGCTGCGCATCCATCACAACCCCTTGGCGCCCTGGATCTGGCTCGGCGCGGCGGTGATGGCGCTGGGCGGCGGGCTCTCGCTGTCCGACCGCCGGGTGCGGGTCTCGGCGCCGGCGCCCAAGGCGGCGGCCCCGGCGCGGGCATGAGCAGCACGGACGCAGCGCGCGA
>DASQVL010000769.1:0-2348 GCA_035640795.1 Crenalkalicoccus sp.
CAACTCGCGCCGCCGGCCAGCACGGGCATCGCAAACGCCGCGCCCGCTTCACCTGCACCGACGCCGACTGCGCCGGAATCGCCCCCTCCCGCAGCCGGGACCGTGGTCGCGGGGCTGGCGCCGCCCCCGCTGCCGCGCCCGGATTTCCGCGCCGCCGCCGCGGCGGTCATGGCGACGCCGTGCAGCCTCATCACGCCGACCGTGGCGGATGACACCATCACCCTGACCGGCTTCGTGCGCGGCGGGGAGGAGGGGTCGCTCCGCCGCACCCTCGCCGAGTTCAACGTGCCGGGCGAGGCGGTGCGGTTCCGGCTGCGCACCTTCGAGGGGCCGTATTGCCGGGCGCTCGACATCGTCCGGCCCTATCTGGCGCGCGGCGAGCGGGCCTCGGTGCGCGGCGCCGTGCTCGGCACCCAGCCCCTCGCCAAGGGTGAGCTGCTGCGCCTGAACGTCGGCATGCCCGACTACCCGAGCCGGCTGAACGTCAGCTACCTCATGTCCTCGGGCGATGCCGTGCAGCTTGTCGGCGAGCAGGCGGAGGCCCCGGGTGCGCAGGTGCGGCTGGGCGATCCCCGCCAGGGCTTCCCGGGCTGGGAGGTGGACGAGCCCTACGGCACCGACATGCTGCTGATGGTGGCGTCCGAACGCCCGCTCTTCCCGCAGCGCCGGCCGGCGGTCGAGAAGCTGGACAGCTTCCTGCCCGCCCTCGCCGACGCGCTGACCGAGGCCCAGGCACGTGGCCGGGTAAGCGTGCAGGTCGTGCCGGTGGATACCGCGGCGAAGCGCTGAGCCGGCTGGAGGCGCCTCAGGGCACCGGCAGCCCCTGCGACATCAGGGCGCGGAGCCGTGCGAGCTCGGGCTCGCTCACCCCCAGCAGCCGGGCGCTGAAGATCCGCGCATCGGGAGTGAAGAGCAGATAGGCCATGGCCTCGTTCGCCATCAGCTCCTCGTTGGAGGTATCGTAGCCCTCTCTGCCGAGAAAGGCGCGCAGCGTCGCCCGGTCGGCCTCGCTGAACCGCTCCCGCCAGGCCCGCACCACATGGGCGGCGACATCCGGCAGGGTGAAGAAATGGCCGTGCGAGACCTCGTGCCGCAGCACGGTCGCCCGCATCGCCGGATCCATCCGCCCATCGGGGGAGGCGGCCGAGACGAGGGCGATCTCCTGCTCGCGCGGGACCAGGGCGCGCGCCGCCCGGAGCTGGTCGCGGACCCAGAGCTCGGGCCGGGACAGCGCGATGCCGTCACGGCTGGCCAGGGCGAAGAACCGCTCGGCGTCGGCGCCGCGGTAGTCATGGCCGTAGAACCAGGTGGCCGCCGTGTCCCCGCCCCGGGCGATGGCCGCGGAGAGCTCCGTGTCGTTGAGGAGGCGGTCGCGCGGCAGGTCCGCCTTCTCGATCAGCGCGGCCAGCCGGTTCAGCGCCGCGCCCTGGCTGTCGAGGTCGGGGAAGAGCAGGACGAAGACGCGCGGGTTCTCGCGCAGGCGGACCACCTCGGCGACGGTCGGCGCAAGCGCCGCGATCTCGGCCTCCGAGAGCAGGCGGGGGCCGGCCGGCGCCTTCTGCGCGGGAGGGGAGGGCAACGGAGCTGGCAGGCGCGGCGGCGCGAGAAGGAGCCAGGCAGCGCCGGCCAGGGCGGCGAGCCCGAGGAAAGCCCCCCCGAACAGGGCGAGGCCGCGCCCGCGTGCCGGGAGGGCGAGCTTCCGAGCCGGGGCCGCAGGCCGCTTCAGCCGGACGGTGTCATCGGTCCCCATGGTCACGACAGCGCCCGGCCCCTTCCCGTGGCGGCGCGCAGCGGGCCGGCCTTGCGGCCCCCGAGGTCACCCGCTTCGCCGCTGCCAGCCACCATGATCCCGCAGATCGATCCCGGGCGGGAGAGGGCGCAGGGGCTGCCCCGCCGCCCTGCTCCCAAGGTGCGCAGGGTGCCTGCTCAGCTGCCGATATTCACGACCTGGACGCGCCGGTTGCGCGCTTCCGGGACGTGCGGCGGCGTGGCGATGCGCAGCTGCGTCTCGCCCAGGCCGACCGCGACCAGGCGGCTCGGGTCCACGCCATAGGTCCGCACGACGTAGTCCCGCACCGCCTGGGCGCGCCGCTCCGACAGCGCCATGTTGCTGGCCGGGTCGCCCACCGTGTCGGTGTGGCCCTCGATCCGGAACCTGTAGGGAGCCAGCTCGGCGGAGCGCAGCGCATTGCCGAGCGGGGCGAGAGCGCGCTCGGCGGCCGGCGTCAGCTCGGCGGAGCCGGAGGCGAAGTTCACGGTGATGGAGACCGACGGGGCGCTGGCGGTGGTCTCCGGCACCGGCGTGGGCCGCGGTGTGGCCGCCGCCGCGGACTGGGCGGCGGCCGGGG